>DATHGW010000506.1:0-2154 GCA_035317445.1 Puia sp. | reverse complement strand
AACAACCTGGCGAAAACCCATTACCGCTGGGCCGAAAATGTGGATGTGGTTATCCGCATGCCAACCGGTGCGGGTACAGGTGCCGGGCCTTTCCATTCGCAAAGCAACGAGGCCTGGTTTACCAAAACACCCGGCTTAAAGGTGGTTTACCCGGCTTTTCCGTCGGATGCTAAAGGCTTATTGCTTGCCGCGATTGACGACCCGAACCCTGTAATTTATTTCGAACATAAATATTTATACCGCAGCATCAGCGAAGAGATTTATGATGATGAGTATACTATTGAGATAGGTAAGGCACGCGTAGTTCAGGAAGGCAATCAGGCGAGTATCATAACTTACGGTTTGGGCGTTCATTGGGCGATTGAATACGCCAAAGAACATCCAAATTTATCTATTGAGATTATTGACCTGCGCAGCCTGTTGCCCTGGGATAAAGAAGCAGTTGAAACCAGTGTAAAAAAGGCTGGCCGGGTATTGATACTACATGAGGATACTTTAACCAGCGGTTTCGGCGGGGAGATAGCGGCACATTTAGCTGAAAATTGCTTTAGCTCTTTGGATGCACCTATTATGCGCTGTGCCAGTATGGATACCGCCATCCCGATGAACAAAGCTTTGGAGGATCAGTTTTTGGCGAAAGCGAGGCTGGGGGAGATGATGGAGAAATTACTGAAATATTAGTCGTAACTTAGTATTATGGTAACGCTGGAAGATATTTATAAAGAAGACCCTACTCAACGCATTATTGATGAGGGAGCCGGCTGGGGTGCTGAACAAATGCTTAAAGCTGGTGTGCCTATTTTTTATCGAAATGAGAAATATCCTGAATCGTTAAAAGGGGATTTATTCGTCAAAGAATACCCCAATGGTGCTAAATTCCTGGTAAGGAAAGAATTAACAAGTGATTACCGTTTGTTGGAAGAGATCATCAAACCTTTGGACAAATAAATGCCCTCATTAGTTGTCATTGGCGGCCCAAATGGTTCAGGCAAAACCACCCTTACTTCATACTTAATAGAAAAAGGAAGAATTAGATCATCAGTAATTAATCCTGATGAAATCGCCTTTAGAGAATTTGGCGACTATAGTTTTCATGTAAAGGCTGCCAGGCTTGCGTTGGAAAGAAGAAAGCAAGCAATTAGTCAAAAAGCGGATTTTGCTTTTGAAACAACTTTTTCAGGAAATTCAGAGATTAGCGAAGTTATAGCAGCAAAAGCCGCCGGTTACAAAACAGTACTCTACTATGTGGCCTTGGAATCCATGTTAGATAATTTGACAAGGGTTGAGGAACGAACGACCAACTTAGGTCACCATGTAGAGCGGGAAGATATTGTAAGAAGGCATGAAAAAAGCAGGCTTAATTTAATTAAACATATCGCCTTGTTTGATAAAGCGTATTTGTTTGACAATTCTGACACGCATCGTTCTCGCGTTGCCATATTTGAAAAAGGAAAATCAGAATGGGTCAACGAAAAGCATAAAGAGCATCCCTTCTATAGAGATTTATTGAACTATTAAGCCTCATTTTTCTTGTTCTATTCTTTAGGTTCAAATACGTTTTCTGGGTGTTCTTTTTTCATTTTTTCAAATTCCCTACGTTGCTCTTTATTGTCATCAATCTCTTTCCATGCAGGGCCATTCCAAAAACGAATGTCATTTAAATTATATTTGTACTTATATTCTCCATTCACGTCCTTAATTGTTGCGTATAGTCTAAAATAATCAGTTCTTAAAGCCTCAGATGCTTTTTTCTTGAAATACGAACGATGGCCTTCGTCTATAGATATTAAATCAATTGAATCCTTTTGCCTGATGCCTAAATAGCAATACGCATTATAATACCAATCGTACCTTTCATCAGGTGCCAATTGTCTTGAAGTGGGGTTTTTAGCTATAACAAATACTGCCAATTTTGTGAAGTCCGGGCTATAAAGAATTGTATCCATCGACAGTTGAGTGGAATCAAAATATTCTTTACTATGAAATGATTTTTGATGATTTTTTAAGAAATATTGGAGTTTTTTTAAAATGTCTTCGGTGTCTTGTGCATACTTTTTTTTGTCGGCAGCGGTATGATTTAAATAGGCTTTAGGTGTATCTCTATTCCAACGGAATTCCATCCATCCAAATATGTATTTAAAATATAGTAATGCT
>DATHGW010000505.1:0-2408 GCA_035317445.1 Puia sp. | reverse complement strand
TTCTAGGCCATTTTTCTCCGGAGTCCGCCGGTGATTATGCCAGTGGAACAAACCACGTATTGCCTACCAACGGATATGCGAAGTCGTATAGTGGCATAAGCGTGGATAGTTTCATGAAGACAATCACTTTTCAGCGATTGTCCCGAGAAGGACTGATGAATATCGGGCACTCGGTAGAACTTATGGCCGCCGCGGAAGGAATGCAGGCGCATGCAAGGGCAGTACAGGTCAGGTTGGACTAAATCCCAAAATCAAAAATATTTGCAAGATGTTTCCATTGGATCAATTACTGAGGGAAAATATAAAAAAACTGATTCCTTATTCATCGGCAAGAGATGAATTTAAAGGAGAGGCAAAGATATTCTTAGATGCAAATGAAAATAGCCTCGGTTCTCCACTCACGAAACGGTATAACCGCTATCCTGATCCCCTGCAATGGAAGGTAAAACAAGCGCTGGCTAAGGTCAAGGGACTGCCGGCAGAACAAATTTTTCTCGGTAATGGGAGCGATGAATGTATCGATATTTTGTACCGTGCATTTTGTAATCCCGGGCAAGACAATGTCATTATCAACCCTCCAACCTATGGGATGTACGAGGTGAGCGCCAATATCAATGATGTGGAAATCCGCCGGGCCCCCTTGCTGGATGATTTTCAACTTGACCTGGTCCATCTTGAAAACCTCGTGGATGAACATACGAAGATCATCTGGATCTGTTCGCCCAATAATCCAACATCCAATTCCATGAACCGGCTTGATGTGGAGACGGTGTTGAATAATTTCCAGGGGCTCGTGGTGATCGACGAGGCGTACATCAATTTTTCCAGGCAAAGATCTTTTATCCCTGAGCTGGCGGAATATCCTAACCTGGTCATTTTACAAACCATGAGCAAGGCCTGGGGCCTTGCAGGAATCAGGCTGGGTATGGCTTTTGCAAGCGAAGGCATAATAGAAATATACAATAAAGTAAAGCCTCCATACAATATCAACCAGGTGACCCAGGAACTGGCGCTGAAAGCATTGGATGAGACCGGCCAGGTGAATGATATGATCAGGGCCATCGTTACGATGAGGATCGAATTGGCCAAGGCGCTGGCCGCATTGCCCATCGTGCACAAAATACATCCCAGCGACGCCAATTTCCTGCTTGTTCAGGTATCGGATGCGAAAGGGTTGTACAATTATTTGCTGAACGCGGGTATCGTTGTACGAGACAGGAGCCGCGTAGAATTATGTGCAGGATGCTTGCGGATCACCATTGGGACTGAAGCAGAAAATAAGGAATTGATAACAGTTTTAAAGCGGTTTACGTCGAATATGCCGTAAATTTATTTTTTATTTTTTCGAATCAATCTAATAATTAAAAATATGAAACAACATTCATGGAGATCATTTATTCTCCCCCTTGTATTCAGCCTGGTTTCTCTTTCCGCCTGCGCGGGTGAACCGGGAAAACCTGCCGACAAGAAGACTGGACAGCCTGCTGATGGAGATGTGGTCATTACGGTACCCAAAGGATTTAGGACTTCGCTCTTTGCGGACGCGTTAGGCAGGGCCCGGCACATTGCTGTGAGCAGTAACGGGTATGTATATATTAAACTAGCCAGGAAAAAAGACGGGAATACCATTTTGCGCCTGAAGGACAACAACGGAGACGGAAAGGCCGAAGAAGTAACTGGTTTTGGAAATTATACTGGTACAGGTATTGCCATTAAGAACGGATACCTGTATGCTTCTTCTGACGAAGAAGTATTTCGCTACAAATTGGATGCTGCCAATAAGGTAATCAGTCCAAACCAGCCCGAAAAAATTGTGACTGGCCTGCTCAGCCGCGGGGAACATGAAGCAAAAGCCATTGCATTGGATAACGATGGCAACCTGTATGTAAACATCGGCGCTTATTCCAATTCCTGCCAGTTGAAGGATCGCGAAAAAGGATCTATGGGAATGAAACCCTGTCCGATTTTAGACTCGGCCGGAGGCATCTGGATTTTCAAGGCGGATAAACCCAACCAGACTTACGGTGATGGGGCACGCTACGCTACGGGTTTGCGCAATGTAGTAGGGCTGGACTGGAATGTGGCTACCAACAGCTTGTTTGTGATGCAACATGGCAGGGACCAATTGAACAGCATTTTTCCAGATATGTTTGACGCAAAGCAAAATGCGGAGTTGCCGGCCGAGTGTATGTATGAATTGCATAAAGGCTCCAACTGCGGCTGGCCTTACATGTATTATGATCCGATGCAAAAAAAGAAGATGCTAATGCCTGAATATGGAGGTGATGGCAAAAAGGCCGGTGGCGAAGATGCACAGGATCCTGTGTTTGCATTCCCTGCCCATATTGCCCCGAATGCACTGTTATTTTATACCGGTAGCCAGTTTCCCGAAAAATATAAGAATGGTG
>DATHGW010000504.1:0-3506 GCA_035317445.1 Puia sp. | reverse complement strand
CTTTCAATAACAGCCAACAGGTTGCTGCCACGATGGGCATGACCACATACAATAGCAACGGAATTTTAAGCAGAAGGTAATGCAAGCCAACCAAAACCGCGATGACAGCCGATTCCAAAAGGATCATCAGAAAGCTGCCCGATTGTTCACGTGGACCCGGCTTCCTGGAAAAAGGCAGGTAGTGTTTCGAAGCAGTAATCAAAATCAAAAAGCAAAGGAAATTATTAAACAATCCATACACGAAATGAATACCGATTCTCCAGCCCCAAATGGAAAGCGCGAGTGCGAACATGGCGAAATATGCCAGCATAAAATACTTAACGAATAGTGCTTTGGCTGATCCCGTAATGAGTTCGCCGGGCGTCGAAACCGGACCGCCGTGATAGATCCAGGAAGCCTGGTAATCTTCGTTATAACTTAGTAGCCCGATACCGTTGGCAATACTATACAGCGGAATATAAATGAGCCAAAGGTATTTGTTCGTGTACGGCAGCGACGCCCATTTTGATGAAATATCTGAGCCCCCGCCCAAAACAAAAATAAAAATAAAAACAATCATATATCCCAGCCCGGGATAGAACTGCAGCCGAAAGCCCTTGTCCCTCGCTGTTATAATCCAGGTCATTTCGAAGCTGTTTCTTTCGAGGATTTTCCTGCAGCATATCGATGCAGGAAAGGATTGAAATGTCCTGTTTCCGGCAGAGACGCTTGTTTTCCGGGTCAGATTAGATGCGTCTTGGTTCATCAACGCCAGTTTACGGCTGAATGACGGAGCCAGATGACTCAGGAGGAAGTAAAAACTGAGCAGGGGTACTGCAAACACAAGGATCAGCATCAGACCATGAACCATGTCGACATGATGGGTTTGAACAGCCTCTACGGCAAGGGACATCCAGACGGGAGGAAGAAGGTACGAATACCAGTTAAGTGTAAACGAAGTCGAGATCTGGTCGAAATTGATCAGCCTTGGAAGCACTTGGAAACCAACCATAAAAAAAATCGCCATAAATATCTGGAAGTACGTCACGATCTCCCTTACTCGCTCTTCGTTGCTGAATCGCAGTACCAATAAATACAGCACGTAAGTAATAAAAACTGCCAGTAATATGGTCAGGAAAAAACTAAAGATAACGGCGAGCCCGGTCAGAAAACCATATTGGAAAAAAGTGATCAGCACAGGTACCAGCGACAAAGCAAGGGAAAATTGAAGAATGTACAGTAAGATGTGCAGCATCCTTGCCATGAATATGGTTTTGCTATTGACAGGCTTGGGCAGGATGACCAGGTTATCGGTTGTGTCGAGTAAAACAGCAGAGAAATCGGTAACCAGTGTCATAGCCATCATGAACAACAGGTAAGTGTGTGCAAAAATCATGGCGACGAGAAAGGAAGGCATGATCGCGATTACCAGGCCAACAAAAATGCCCAGGAAAGCATATCCCGCCAAAGTAATAAACATGTGATTGGTCTGTTCTTTCTGGCGCTTTTGCTTCCAGCTCACTTTGGCACGGCGCCTGTCCATCATCAGTTTCGTTTCCACGATCATGTACATGCGGTCAATATCCACTCCCTGTCTTATAAACAGGGGATTGAACAAATGAGCAAATTTTAATAGCCATTTATCCATGCCGCTAATTTTTCATGATATCAATGAATTCGCCCGCCACGGAAGAATGTTGTTCATCGCCGGTAAGCGCCGTAAAAATATTTTCCAGGGATCCGAGATGGGCCTGCTGTTTCAGCTCCTCGAAACTGCCATCGGCAATCACTTCTCCTTTGTTGATGATGATGATCCGGTCGCTGATCTTTTCCACAACATCCATAATATGGGATGAATAGAATATCGTTTTACCATCCATTCTCATTTGTGCAAGAATTTCTTTTACCAGGATGACTGCATTGGCATCGAGGCCGCTCAGCGGCTCATCCAGGAAGACCAGTTCAGGATTGTGTATCAGTCCCGCAATCAATAACACTTTTTGTTTCATGCCCTTGCTAAATGCATTCATGCGCATGTCCACCTTGTCGCCCAGGTCGAAAAGTCTCAACAATTCGAGCGATCTTCTTTCAATGGTATTTTCATCGAGCGCATAGAGCCGGCCTACAAAACGAAGATATTCCCGGGGTGTAAGCACTTCATAAAGAGCAGCCTGCTCGGGTATGTAACCGATCCGTTGTTTGATTTCCAGTGCATGTTTGCGGACGTCCATCCCGAGCACGATTCCTTCTCCCTCAAAATCATCGATAATACCCGTCAGGATTTTAATCGTAGTACTTTTGCCGGCGCCGTTAGGACCTATATAACCGACGATTTGACCACCGTCAAATGACAAATTGATGCCCTTCAGTACGTATTGACCATTGTACTGTTTCTTCAGATCCTGAAGTTGAATAACACTCATAATAATATAGCAAAGGAATTAAGGGTTGAAATCATTTCAGAATTGACCTGCCGATCACAATACGCTGAACTTCGCTGGTGCCTTCGTAAAGCTGTGTGATTTTTGCATCCCGCATCAGTCGTTCAACATGATATTCTTTAACGTACCCGTAACCTCCATGAATCTGAACGGCTTCGGTTGTCGTCCACATAGCTGTTTCACTGGCAAATACCTTCGCCATAGAAGAGCTCAGTGCATAATCCATCTGCTGGTCTTTTTCCCATGCAGCGCGAAGGCATAATAAGCGTGAGGCCTCAATACGGGTAGCCATGTCCGCCAGCTTGAACTGGATGATCTGGTGATGCATGATCTCTTTTCCGAATGCTTTTCTTTGTTTTGAATATTTTAGGGCGAGTTCATAGGCACCGCTCGCAATGCCCAGCGCCTGCGAAGCAATTCCGATGCGGCCCCCCGCCAGGGTTTTCATGGCAAAAGCAAATCCAAATCCGTCCGGACCGATCTTGTTTTCTTTAGGAACTTTTACATCACTGAACGAAATGCTATGCGTATCACTGCCCCGGATCCCCAGCTTATTTTCCTTGGCTCCCACGGCCACACCCGGCCATTTCTTCTCCACGATGAATGCATTGATCCCCCTGCTACCTCTGGCGATATCGGTTTGTGCCATAACCAGGTAGACCGAAGCCGAATTGCCATTGGTTATCCAGTTTTTTACCCCGTTCAGCAGGTAGTAATCTCCCTTATCTTCGGCTATGGTTCGCTGTGAAGTGGCATCACTTCCAGCCTCCGGTTCGCTTAGCAGGAATGCGCCAATGTATAATTGGCCGTCTTTATTTCCCTGAGCCAAAGGGACCAGGTATTGTTTTTTTTGCGCTTCAGTGCCAAAAGCCTGCAACCCCCAGCATACCAGGCTATTGTTCACGCTCATGACTACGCTCACACTCGCATCCACTTTGCTGATCTCTTCCATCGCCAGCACATAGCTTATCGTATCCATTCCCGCTCCGCCATATTCAGGGTCGACCATCATGCCCATAAAACCCAGCGCGGCTAATTTTTCAACCTGCTCAGTCGGGAATCGCTGGTGCTCATCACGGTCTATCA
>DATHGW010000503.1:0-5966 GCA_035317445.1 Puia sp. | reverse complement strand
CGTTGATTGCCGGAATCCTGTCGTTGTTTATCGTTGAATTATTTCTTCCATCATTCAGTAAGCTCGTAGACAAGGAACTCCAATTGGATTACGCCAGCATCAATTTCTGGTTGGCTGCTTTTGCATTTGTTTTATTTACTGGAATATTGGCTGGAAGTTATCCTGCACTTTATCTGTCCTCTTTTCGTCCAGCGAGCGTCATGAAAGGGGCTTTTAAAGCAGCCAACGCGTTGATCAGTCCGAGAAAGATTTTAGTCATCGGCCAATTTACCTTCGCGATCGTACTCATTATCGCCACGATAATTGTCAGGCAGCAAATCGAAAAAGCACAGAGCAGACAGGCTGGCTATTCCCGGGATCACCTGATCTATCATTTTATGGAAGGGATCGTTGAAAAAAATTATATGATGATCAAGCACGACGTGCTTGCCTCGGGAGCAGCGGTCGCAGTGACCAAAACCAGCGCGCCGGTCACGGAGGGATGGAGCAATACCTGGGACATACAATGGCAGGGAAAAGATCCGCAGGACAAGACCGTGATCAACCGGTTTATTGCTGATGATGGCATTGTGAAGACCATGGGGTTCCAGTTGCTGCAGGGAAGAGACCTCAACCTGCAGGAGTTCGTGACCGATTCGAACGCAGCGCTGCTGAATGAATCGGCTGTCAGGGTCATGGGCTTTAAAGATCCGATCGGCCAAACGGTAAGGGATATAGGCCAGGAATGGCATATCGTGGGGGTGATCAAAGATTTTATTCTTAACTCGCCCTTCAAACCTACGGAACCCATCTTCATCGCGGGAGCCAAAGGCTGGTTCAATGTGATCCACATGAAGCTGAATGATAAAAATCCTACTGAAAAAAATATTGCCACGATTGGAAAGATATTTAAGCAATACAATCCCGGCTATGAAATGAATTATCATTTCGCAGATTCGGAGTATGAAAAAAAGTTCAATGATGAAAAGCGCACAGCTACCTTGGCCAGCCTGTTTGCCCTGCTGACCATCAGCATCTCCTGTTTAGGTTTATTCGGACTATCCAGTTATATGGCTGAGAACAGAACCAAGGAAATTGGCGTACGCAAAGTGATGGGTGCATCCGTAGCAGAAATAGCCAGGTTGCTTTCCAAAGATTTTTTGATGTTGGTACTGATGGCATTTGTCATTGCAGCTCCACTTGGTTATTGGGCCATGCACAGCTGGCTGCAGAGTTATCCTTACCGGATCTCGATCGAATGGTGGGTTTTCGCTATTGCCGGTGCAGGGGCATTGTTGATAGCCTTATTTACGGTGAGTTTCCAGGCAATCAAGGCGGGCATGTCAAATCCTGTGAAAGCACTGCGTAATGAGTGATCAGGATTTGGTTTCTTTTTTCTTCGTTGCAGCCTTCTTCGGATGAGCCGGCCTGCTTTTACCAAATGAGCCTTTAAATATTTTTCCCTTTTTGGTTTTTTTATCTCCTCTTCCCATGGTAATATAAATTTTAGTGTGCAAAGATCATTCAATTCGGCCAGTTGCGGAAAAATAAAAGCTCCGGAGGTCGATTCATCGAAGTGCCGGAGCTTTTGAATGCAGTGGTTGGCGCAGCATTATAATTTGGCAGACAATTCCTTACCTGCTTTGAACTTAGCTACTTTTTTAGCTTTGATTTTTATAACAGCACCAGTTTGTGGATTACGGCCATTGCGCGCTGCCCTCTTGGAAACAGAAAAAGTTCCGAAACCTACCAGAGTAACTTTACCGCCACCCTTGAGGGTCTTGGTAACTGCTTCTACAAAAGAATCCAGACCTGCATTAGCCTGAGTTTTTGTAATGCCTGCATCGTCGGCAATCTTTGCGATTAATTCAGCTTTGTTCATAGTGTGATTTTTTTGTTTTTTAAACAACAACAAATATACCCGCTTTTTACAACCAACAAAATTTTTTTACAATGGGCACAAATCGTTATAACTCGCACGGGATAAGGATTGCAGCAAACGGGGAAATTAACGAAATGTTAAAGCTAAATGGAAACCCGGTCCTGGCCTGGGTTTCAGGGGATTGGCTGAAAGGCCCATCGGCAAAGGGTTTGAAAGGAATGTACAACAATTTTCCGGGTGAAGCTCAATTAATGTTTCTTTTCCACAATTAGTTCACAAGCTCCATTGCAGAGTGGAACGACAGCAATTGATTTCCCCATCGCGCGAAAGCTTTTTCGCGAAGGATGGGCGCAAATTCCTCAATGTATTGCTGATACCTTTCTTTATCGGAAGTAAAATATTGAACAGTGTATGTTGGACCTTCATCCTCCTCCAGGTCCATGATCCGGTATATTTTATAGTCGTCAAAAAGATTTGACTGCATGATTTCGGGAATATATTCCTCCTGCTGCCAGATGAGCCATTCATCCGAAATGTACCAGGGCACTTTAGTGGAGATGTTATAGACGATCATGGAAAATAAGAAATAAGGAATAAGAAATAAGAAAGTAAAATTAGCCACTTTCTTATTTCACAATTTCTAAAAAAACCGGGCAATGATCGCTGTGCCTGACATCGGGATAGATGTCGGCGCTGAGCAGGTTATTGCCAAGGTTGTCGGTCACGCTGATATAGTCAATCCGCCATCCCTTATTTTGAAGGCGTACCGTGGGAAAACGCTGACTCCACCAGCTGTAACGATGGGGATCCGGATGAAAATGACGGAAGCTGTCGATCCAGGCATTGCCGATGAATTTATCCATCCAGGTTCTTTCTTCGGGAAGAAAGCCCGAAGAGTTTTTGTTCCCCTTCGGATCATGGATATCAATTTCTTTATGGGCGATATTGTAATCACCGCAAAGGATCAGCTTTGGATATTTTTTTCTCAGCGTGTCCAGGTATCGATAGAATTCATCAAGCCAAAGATATTTGAAGGCCTGACGTTCCTCTCCGGAAGTGCCAGATGGAAAATAGGCATTGATCAACCGGATATCGCCAAAATCCAATTGTAAAACACGTCCTTCATCGTCGCTCACTTTATGACCGGTGCCGTATTCAACATGATCTGGTTTAATTTTTGAGAAGACAGCTACGCCGCTGTATCCTTTTTTTTGAGCGCTAAACCAGTAATCATAGTATCCCAGGTCGGTAAATTCCTTGTGATTGACATTTTCTTTTTCAGCCTTGGTTTCCTGGAGACAGATAATATCAGCGGGATCGGTCTTCAGCCAGTCAATCAGTCCTTTTTTTATGGCTGCCCGGATGCCATTAACATTATAACTGCAAATACGAATGGAAGACATGCCTGAAATGTAAAATATTAAATGTAAAATGCTGAACGCAAAAGTAAAGTTTATCGATATCACTTTTACATTTTAGATTTTACATTTAATATTTTACATTTAATGATGGACAAGCAAGACCCGATCATTCCACCCAAAGAGCCGGTTTATTTAGAGGGTCCCAAGAGCCGAACCTATGAATTATTATTTGCCTGCAGGGTCTTTCTGCAATTCATCAAAGTATTCAGGGTGTTGTATTTTGCCGGGCCATGCATCACGGTCTTTGGATCCGCGCGATTTAAAGAGGGGAGCCGGTACTATGAGGCTGCGCGGGAATTTGGAAAACGGATCGCGGGTATGGGATTTACTACCATGACGGGCGGGGGACCGGGCATTATGGAAGCGGCAAACCGCGGTGCTTTCGAAAATGGTGGCCGGTCGGTGGGCTGCAATATCCGGCTGCCCTTTGAACAGAAACCAAATCACTACATGCATAAATGGGTCACAACGGAGTATTTTTTCGTTCGCAAAGTCATCCTCTTAAAATATTCCTATGCGTTCGTCGTTATGCCGGGAGGATTCGGAACGATGGATGAGTTTTTCAACACACTTACCCTTATCCAAACCAAGAGCATCATACAATTTCCCATGGTGCTTTTTGGCAAAGAATATTATCAGTTGCTGATGCAGAACATTGAATTCATGGCAGCGGAGGGAACCATTTCAAAGGAGGATATGTCTCTGGTATTGCTGACGGATAGTGTTGACGAAGCCATGAGCCATATCAACACTTATATTTCGAAGAATTTTACAGCGAAACCAAAGAAAAAGCTTTGGTGGCTATTTGAGAAATAATAACCTTTCTGGGTTACAACCGCTTTCACAAAGGAAATGTAGCACCCAAATTCAGGATCATCTCGTAGGTGCCGAATGCCTGCTTCGCAGTGCCTTTGTATACTGTTAAGCCGGAATAGCGCGCGTAATCGAACTTATTGGTGTATTCCAGGAACGCATATTTAAATACCGTGATGCGAAGCGCGCCTTCAATGCCGATATTCCATCCACCAAACTGAAAATGGGGATTGTTCTTTTGTCCGAAGAAACTATTCTCAACATGAGGGATTACGGGGCCTATGCCTGCCTTGCCAAGGAACTCGATGTTCAGATTTTCATTTTGCAGGTGAAATACCTCCCAGCGTTTTACAATATTGAAGAGTAAGAAATTCGCCCCATTGTTCAGGTAATAAAAAAATCCATTGGGGGCGTTAAAGGCTACTGTGCTGTCAACCGGTTTGCTGTTCTTTATCCCGGTCATGCGTGCCTGCTGGTCGGCAAAAATAAATTTCGTGTGATCGAAATTGATTTCAAATCCCAGCCCCTTTTTCCTGTTGAACATATATCCCACGCGATAATTGTATTGCGGAATGCTGATGGCCTTGTTGAATATGCCATCATCCCAGCCGGGGTGATCGTGGCCGGCAATATTCTTAAAAGTATAGTGGTTGCCTAATTCGGGTTGATTCACCTTCACATTGCTGCGTGTATACCATTCCTTATTGTATCCCCAGGAAATATAAAACTCTCCCTTTCTTTCTTTTTGCTTTTTTTGCGCCTGCACGAGCATTGGAGTAAGCAGGAACATCCACAAGACGGGTACAAGAGGTAATTTGATTGAATTCATATAGAACTGGTATGGACAAATAATTTAATGAAACCGGCCGCAAAGGTAATCATAAAATGATGATCTGTCAGGTCTCGTACTCAAGTACCGGCCGCAACCATTTTTCTATGTCTTCCAGGCTCATTGCTTTGCGCTGCGCATAGTCAATCACCTGGTCTTTCTCGATTTTACCGACCCCGAAATACTTGCTTTCAGGGTGTGCGAAATACCATCCTGAAACCGATGAAGCAGGATACATGGCGAGGGATTCAGTAAGGGTTATGCCTGTCGTCTCTTTTCCGCCGAGCAGGTCAAAAAGTTTTATTTTTTCCGTATGATCCGGGCAGGCAGGGTAACCAGGTGCAGGACGTATACCCGAATATTCTTCACCGATCAACTGGTCATTGGAAAGCCGTTCTTCTTTTGCGTACCCCCATAATTCCTTGCGCACCTTAGCATGCAACCACTCAGCGAAGGCTTCTGCCAGGCGGTCGGCCAGGGCCTGGAGAATGATCTTATTGTAATCGTCCTGGTCTTTTTCAAATGCGGCAATATGTTTTTCAATGCCCTGGATGGTTACGGTGAAAGCGCCAATATAATCTGGCGGGGATCCCGATGTACCAGGCTTTATAAAATCCGCGAGCGACATATTGTATTGACCCGGAGCTTTCTTGATTTGCTGGCGGAGGAATTCCAGTTTTACATCTCCCCGCTCCTGCTTCACCACAACAGTATCCGGCGCGATGGCTGATGCCGGCCAAATGCCGACTACACCCCGGGGCTTTAGCCATTTTTCGGCGATGATCTTTTTCAATAACGATTGCGCATCCTTGTAAAGTTTGGTTGCCTCTACGCCAATGATCGGATCGGTCAGGATCTGCGGAAATTTTCCATGCAGTTCCCAGGCGATAAAGAACGGCTGCCAGTCTATATAGGCTGCGATCTCTTCCGCCGGGTGATTATCGAATATTTTTATGCCGGTGAATGCCGGTACTACAGGTTTAAAATGATCCCAATCGATGGGCATCCTGTTTTGCCGGGCGTCTTTAAAAGACAAGTATTG
>DATHGW010000502.1:0-3787 GCA_035317445.1 Puia sp. | reverse complement strand
ACTGCGGACAAACGCCGCGCTGATATCCTTCAAAGCCAGTTCACCAAAAGATTGCTGCAGAAACTGGAAGAATTGCCGCAGGTCGTCATGGTATGATCGAACAGTATGCTCGGAATAGCGTTTTTCAAATTTGAGGTAGTCAATATAGGATTGAATGGATGGGTTCAAAATATGCCGGGTGTTTATTCAAATTTACTGAAAATAATTTCATGTCCCTTATTGATTTATAACAACTATTGAATCCCGGAGCAATGGCAGCTGTTGTTTGAAAAGGGTGTTGAGCATAATTCTGAATTGATTTACTCCGCTAAGGGAATCATAAAACCTCCCATAGTCCGCGGATGGAAGATAAATGGAATAAAAATTATCATTGACTGATAATTTTTTGCCGCCATGGGGTTGCATAGATCGGTATCCATGGTCACTCATGAATATAATAACTGCTTTATTACGTGATCCCGCCTGGATATCAAGTATCAATTCTTTGGCAATTTTTGATGCATAGACATGATATTGGAGATACGCGCGATCAATGCTGCTGGCCGACGCGTTGATGTCAAAAAGATTTTCTTTTCCTAGGCTATCAAAAACACAGGGAAAATGAGGCATAAAAAAATGTGAATAAATAAACCGGGGCTGGTCCTGACTGGGGTGTATTTCGCGATGGGTTAAACTCAAAATTTCCTGGTTGCCAGCTTTATATTGATCCTGGAATTTTTTGGCCAGCCAGCTAAATCTTCTGGCGGCGGTACTGGTAACATTCCAAAGAAGGTCTCTTTCCATTCTCGATAGCAGCGTCTTGGATGTAATAAGCCTGAGCTTAACCGGCAGTACATGTAAATCTAATTTTGCGGGTTGGCCCAGAATATCAAAAATCGAATAATTCTTTATCTGGTAGCCGCAGGCTTGTAAAAATTTTATGGTGGCGCTGTTCGTGATGGTGTTGGCAGCCCGTGAATAATCCCCGATCTCAAGCTTTTTCCTGCCTTTCATCCAACCGATATAATTCATGTCAAAAGTAGACGCTACAGACAAAGGCGTCGATGAATAATTGCTGCGTGCATTCGAAGCCACATAAAAACCCTTTTCTTTAAGAAATGAGATGAACCAGCCATTATCGTAATTAAAATAATTTTTCAATGTTTTGGTTCCACAATATTCATCCATCAGAAGAAGGTATATATCAGGCCTTTCACAATCTTCACAAACGGGCATATCTTGTGAGATCACGTTGTTTTTCTTTGACGAAAGCTCAGGTTGAGACTGTGCGGACCGAAAAAAGATCATGCCGATATCAACAACAATCAGGATCAGCAATAACAAATTCAAATATTGAGTAAGCCGGTAATAATCCCTTTTTGAGCGTTTGATGAAAAAGAAAACCGATATTATGGATAAGACACCCAGTGGAAGGAGGAACCTATACCTGGATAACCAAACGAGGTAGCCGGACCCCAGGAAAAAATCCTGCAAGGCCCCGTAAAAAAGGAAAAAGAATATAACCAGGCTGGTTATCAATCCGGCTTTTGACCAGGAAGCCAGCGCCCATTTTATCAATGCCAAAAGACAGCAGGTGAATGCAAAAGCTTCAAGACAAAAGAGGAATAAACTCTTGAAATTAATCAGACCAGCATTTTCGCTGTACCCGTGTGAAAGAAAGAAAATAATAATCCCAAATGGATGGATTGGGAAATTTATTAATTTTTGTTTCATCCGATCCAAATTAGAAAAGGCACTTTTTGTATAAAAGTGCCTTTTCTTATAACGAATTAATCTTCCTTAAATTTCAATCTGACCGCTATTGATCTTTTGCCTGTAAACGGCTTTCAATACTTCTCCCCTTCTTTTAACGGAAGGTTTAGTATAAGACTGGCGGGCCCTCAATTGAACCAACACCTTGGCCTTCTCAAATTTCTTCTTGTACTTTTTGAGCGCCTTGTCTATATTTTCGCAATCTTTTGAATCGATGATCAACATATGAGTATACCCCCTTTGGTGAATAATGGATTGCAAAGATAAAACGAAATTCCGAAATTCTGAAACGGAATCATAAAAATCCGACTTTTACAGCATGTTTACAGGTATTATAGAGGTAATGGGCGAGATCCGGGAGGTGACCGGCAATGGCTCAAACAGGACATTCTGGGTATCTTCAGACATTTCCGGGCAACTCCAGGTAGATCAAAGCGTTTCCCATGACGGCGTTTGTTTGACGGTCGATGCCATCAAAGAAGGGCAGCATCGCGTCACCGCCATCGAGGAAACGCTGAAGAAAACCACGTTGGGGGACTGGAAAAATGGCGATACGCTCAACCTGGAGCGTTGCCTCCAATTAAACGGCCGGTTGGACGGACACCTGGTTCAGGGTCATGTTGATGCCGTAGCCCTTTGTACGGAAAAAAAAGAAAAAAAAGGAAGCTGGGAATTTGAATTTGAGTTCCCGAAGCAATTCGCCCACCTGGTCATTGAAAAAGGATCCATCAGTCTGCAAGGCATCAGCCTGACCGTTTTCGGTGTGAAGAAGAAAAGTTTCCGTGTCGCCATCATTCCGTATACTTTTGAACATACTAATATGTATCAGCTTGTTGCCGGTTCAACTGTAAACGTAGAGTTCGACCTGATCGGAAAATATATAACCCGACTTAAAGAAATTGGTCATTGATCCCCATATGGATGACAACCTGCAAACTCAGCATCATGAAAACAGGATTCCGGCTCTGGATGGATTAAGGGGACTAGCCATTCTGCTGGTCCTGTCCTTTCACTATTCTGGATCGACAGGCAAATTTAATTTGGGTTGGTCTGGCGTAGACCTGTTTTTTGTGCTCTCGGGATTTCTGATAACAGGAAAACTCGTGGATTCTGCTAACGGCCGGGGATATTTTTCTCATTTCTATAGGAACAGGATACTCAGGATATTTCCACTGTATTACCTAATCTTAATCCTGTTTTTTACTGCAGTTTTTTTTCTTGCAAAAAATGAACATGGACAGGTGCTGAGTCCTTACCGCGAACACTGGCTGAGTTATTTTATTTTCACTGAGAACTGGACCTTCATATCTTTTGGTCAGGATAAATATCTTGCCCATTTCTGGTCTATCGCAATGGAAGAACAATTCTATATTTTCTGGCCTTTCCTGATTTATTTTTTCACTAACAAAAAGGGATTGCTCAGCACGCTGCTGGTGGCTATCCCATGTATCGTTTTATTAAGGATTTTTCTTCTTTCTCAAAATCCTTCCAGGTCCGGATCTCCTGATATTTTTTTTAATAGTTTTTGCAGAATGGATAGTTTTATCATGGGCGCCCTGGTTAGCATTAGCATCCGTACCGGCCAGATGATACTCATGAAATGGGTCCGTTTGATTTCGTTGATCAGTCTTTTATTGGTTGTCCTGGGCATTCTTGTGTACAATGCAAAGGCTGTCAATCCATTTTTCTCTACCATCGGGATCACTTTATTAGCCGTTTTTTACGCATGTCTTTTATATATGGCAATCCAGCCGGGGACTGGCCTGTTTATACAATTCCTTATTATTCCTTTTTTGCGGTTTTGCGGTAAGATCTCCTACGGATTATATATCTTCCATTGGCCCATCCTTTTGATCCTCGGCACGAAATTGAACAATTGGGGCGCCTTACAAATGCCCGGACACCTGTTCCTGGTGCATTTACTCAGCATTTTAATCTGCCTCTTGACAACTTTCATGATTAGTGCAGTCAGTTTCTATTATTTTGAGTCTTACTTCCTGCGGTTAAAGAAACAAGTCAATCTCCAACCAGAAGT
>DATHGW010000501.1:0-12101 GCA_035317445.1 Puia sp. | reverse complement strand
CCAGATGGGTTATGCCTATTTGAACCTCGGAAACTATCCCCGGTCATTGCAATTATTATTACCGGCGCTGGCCACTGCCGGAGATCCTGCAAGCGAGCAACATGTGCTGCCCGGGCAATATATTGAAGAAAATGAATTTTTAACTCATCCCGTAACGCCCCTGATGCTACGCCAACGCGTATTGGCCAGGGTTCATTTGTACACGGGCATTTTATACAGCAATACCAACGATACAGTTAAAGAATTCTACCACTATCATTATTCATTGCGACTTGCAAAAGAAGCAGGGCACATCATTGGACTGGTCACAACCTATATCACTTTGGGACGACTTTACCTGTCCCTGCAAAAAACAGATTCCGCTCTGATGTGCGAACAACGCGCGTATGATCTCTCTATCCAAAAGGGGTTTGTGAAATATCTTGGCAGTATTCTATTAAACCTGGGAAGAATACAAACGGCCCTGGGCAATAAGCCATTGGCCACAGCATATTACAGGAGAGGAATTAATGAAAGCATCGAACAGAATTACTTGAGAGGGGTCGTTGCAGGAAAACTTTTATTGGCCGAATTGTATAAACAAGAAGGGCAAAAAGACTCAACTTTTTATTATGCGAGGAAAGCGTTGGCTGTTGCACAGGATCTCCGCTCGCCCGATCTTTTACTTCGATGTTATACTGCGCTTGCAGGATATTTTAGATCCACACCCAATAAGGACAGCATTGTGAAGTACCAGGAATTGATCATCAGAATGAATGACAGTCTTTTTAATTCGAAACAGGCCCAGCAGTTTAAAAATATAGATTTTGATGAGACCCAAAGACAGCAACAAATGGATGCCGCTCAATCGGCCTACCGTTACAAGGCAAGGATCACGTTATTGCTCGCGGGTCTGATCGGCTTTCTGATCGTGGCGTTGGTTTTATGGACAGCCAATAGGCAAAGACAAAAGGCAAATGCACTATTATCCAGCCAGAAGACTGAATTGCAATCTACCTTGACGACCCTTCGAACAACACAGATCCAATTGATCCAATCAGAAAAAATGGCATCTCTTGGCGAACTGACAGCGGGCATTGCCCATGAAATTGAAAACCCATTGAACTTTGTAAAGAATTTTTCGGAGGTAAACAAAGAACTGATCGCAGAAATGAAATTAGAAATAGGGAAGGGAAATTTGGAAGAGGTCAATGTCTTTGCAGCAAATCTTGAAGAAAATGAAGAGAAGATCATTCACCACGTCAACCGGGCAGATGCCATAGTCAAAGGAATGCTTGCGCATTCCCGGTCGGCGCGGGGCAATCCTGAGCCAACAGACCTCAATACGCTGGCAGCCGAATATCTTCAGCTCAGTTATCGCGGAATGCGTGCAAAGGACCAAACACTCTATGCAACAATGGAAACGCATTTTGATGAAAACATCGGAAAAATAACTCTGATCCGCGGTGACCTGGGTCATGTTTTGCTTAGCCTCTGCAACAATGCTTTTTATGTTGTTTCTGAGAAGAAAAAAATACAGCCTGAGGGCTATCAACCCATTGTTTCAATGAGCACCAGAAAGCTGGATGGAAAAGTAGAGATCAAAGTGAAAGATAATGGCATTGGTATTCCGCAGAAGGTGATCGATAAAATATTTCAGCCATTTTTTACGACCAAGCCAACAGGGCAGGGAATCGGGCTCGGTCTATCACTAAGTTATCAGATCATTAAAGCGAACGGAGGGACATTGACAGTGAGTTCCGAAGAAGGGGAAGGGGCGGAGTTTGTTATATTGCTTACATACAATGAAGTCTAGTTGAACGATTTTGTAAGAGAAGGTCCAAAAATAAAATATGAACAAACAAATCCTGCCTTTATTTCTTTTGCTTCATGCAGTTTCTTTTGTTTCGAATGCCCAGCATAGAGACCGGACCGCTTCTAATGGTAAGTTGGTTGCAGAAATTGACAGCGTCCTTCAAAGCCAGGTAGACGCAGATAAAATCCCGGGAGCTGTTATTCAAATCAAGATCGGAGGGAGCATTATATATAGAAAAGCTTATGGCTATGCCCAAAAATATGATGCAAACCACCAACTCATAAACCCTCCTGAGGAAATGACCGCCGGGCATCTTTTTGATATTGCTTCGCTTACCAAAGTGGTAGGCACCACCACATCTATTATGTTGCTTGCAGACCGGGGGCTTTTAAAAATAGACGACCCTGTTGGAAAATATATTCAGGCTTTCAACAGTGCCGATAAAAGCGCCATAACCATTCGTCATTTACTTACGCATACTGCTGGCCTTTATGAATGGTACCCATTGTATTATCGCTGCCGGAATAAAGAAGAAAGCTATAAAATGATCGGTGAATTGCCGCTGAAATATCCTGTTGGAGCGCAGCGCCGGTACAGCGATCTGGGCTTTGTTATTCTCGGTGAGATCATAGAGCAGATCGCCCGTTTGCCGCTGCAACAATTTATGGAACAAAATATTTTTATCCCATTAGGCATGCAGAACACGACATACAACCCGCTGCAAAAGAAAAAGTTCGCCAAAATTGCCGCTACCTCGCATGGCAATCCTTATGAAAAGCGAATGGTCTATGATTCTACCCTTGGATTCGCCGTAAAGGGAATTGATCCCCGCGAATGGAATGGCTGGCGTGCCTATACGTTGAGAGGTGAAGTAAATGACGGCAATGCCTGGTACGCGAATAATGGAATTTCCGGCGCAGCAGGACTGTTTTCTACCGTTGACGATATACAGAAGCTGGTAGACATGCTGATGAATAAGGGAAGGGTTGGCGCGGTGCAGTTTATTTCAGAGAAAACAATTGATGCCTTTCTAACAAAAGACAAATTCAATAACGGGCTCGGCTGGATGATGGATGTTGCTAATTCATTTATGAAGAATGCCCCTGAAGGAAGTTTCGGTCATACCGGGTTTACGGGCACCAGCATTACCGTGATTCCGCAGTTGGGTATTTCCATTATCCTGCTGATCAACCGGCAGAACATGGGCCTATTGAAAACCGGTCAGTATTATGATGTCGGCCCGATACGGCAACAGGTATTCGAAGCCGTGCTAGGGGACTTTGGAGGGAAATGAAAAGTCAGGTGTTACATTAACCTGGTTTAATAAATTGTTTTTTGAGTAAAGGCCAGTTGGTTGTTCATAAATAGTGAGACGACGATCACTGAGTTTTTCAGACGATCATTGATTGGGAGTTCAACAATATTCATTCCCTGGTTGAGCTGTATATTTTTCGTGCGTAAAATTTGTCCCGCGATATTATATATGACCAAGGTTCCCTGATCAGCTTTATCGACATTGCTTACCAGGGAAGCCCCACTCCCTGTATAATTTCTGATCAAATAAAATTTCTGCAGTTTCGTAAGGTCTGCACTGACCTTCGCGATGTTTGAATACAACACCTGTCCATCCCGGGTGATCGATTTGATCCGGTATAAATTGTCGCCGTAATAAGGATGGGTGTCCGTGAACGATAAGGGGTTATCTGACTTGGTCACAGTGCCGATTTTATTGAAATCAAGACCATTCAAAGATCTTTCGATTTCAAAAAAGTCGGTATTTATCTGACCCTTGTCTGCCCAACGCAGCAGTATGGATTGGTTGGCATAAATCCCGCTTAAATTCATCGACCTTCCGGCTAAACTTGCAAAATCCAGATAGTTCAGCGTTTTCGTGGCGGTATCGGTACAACCATTTCTTTTTTCTGTTACAATGAGCTGATAGGTACCCCATGCCGTATCAGTTGTTGGATTTTGTATGGTTGAAGAAAATGCTTTAGGCCCGCTCCAGTTCCATAATAATCCCTGGGATCCTCCAAAGGGAGTGGAATAATTGCTGGCATTCAGGTCTCCTCCATAAAACTGCAAATAAGAAAAGTTTGATCCTATTCCGGCTGCAATGGAAGCCACCGGAGGAAAAGTATCGATTGGAATGACAACTGTGTCTGTCCTGGTTGCCGGGCAACCCTGTGCCGCAGAAGCATGCACGATATAGGTTCCTGGTTTATTGATATTGATTTGAGAACTATCAGTATTCGATGTCGTGATATTTCCGTTGGTTGTTTGCCAATTGTAATAGCCAAATGTTGTGATGTTGCTGATCTGGATTGTGCCAACCGGCCGGTTACAACGAAGCGTGTCGGGACGTAATGAATAATCCATAACGGGTGTTCTCAGGAACTGGAGCGGCTCCACAAAATCCTGCATATTGGAAGTAAAAGAATTGGATGACCTGGATTTGAAAAAGATCTGGGAAAATAAAGACTGGCAGGCGCTTAAACCCTGAGCAGTATATAATGCCGGATCGACGCCAATCCTGGTTAGATTTAAACCTACTTCAATAAATTGCAATGATTGATATTGAGTTCCCCAATTCTTAGTTGATTGTTCGGTTCCCCAAGGCGTGGAATAGGTTGTATCCTGTGCAGGCGTTGCCGAATAATTGGATATTCCCGAACCAAAATTGGTGGCCCCCGTTTTAGAGAGAATCGAAGCGTATCCAAAAGCAGGCGTGGAACCGTCAAAGTTAGGACCAAAGCTAAAATAAGCAGGGGTTACGGTAGAAAACGTGGTCTGGCTCACCCAGATGCGTACGTCCACGACAGGGGCAGATCCTGGAGAAAAATTAACGGCAACGATCATGTCTCCTGTTTGGGTAATGTTCCCGCTGGCGTCAAATTTCCATTGCGTGTGGCCCGCATCGGTTCCTGCGCTAGAGAAATGACCTGTTGCGGCATTGTAAGCGAAATTATTTTTATACAGTTCTATATCAAAGTATCTTGATCCGGAGGTTCCTACGGTAGATACACCTGTGAAAAACCATAATGAATCATGCACCGTGATGCCGTCCCTGCGCATATGGGCATAGACATCCACGAGATCATTTTTGTCGGGAAAGTTTGTGCTTCCACCCACCCAATTGACAGGATTATCTCCATTCTTAGAGGCAATGGTAAAGGCCGTAGAATCCAACAATGTAGTTGAAGCAATATAGTCTCTGCCATAAACCGCATCCAGCCATAATTTTCCATTCAATTTAGAATAGAGCGGTACGGACATTCTTTTGTTGAAGCCAATATTATTGCCCGCCTGTAATGAGGACAGATAGAAAGATGCATTGGAAGTATCAATGATGTTATTTCCCGAAACAGCTGAAGAGAACCAGTCGTCGCTTGCGATAAGTCCTGTGGAGGGTCCGTATTTTACATAGTTATTGCGCGTGTCGCCGTCTACTCCGAAATACGCGTTTGTGCCGCCATTAGTCAATTGCGCTAAAGTTGGGAGAGGCAATAATGCACAGGCTAGAAATAAAGCGACGAGATAGGGTTTCATAGCGATTAACGGATTGATTTTCACAGGTTCGGACTTAGCTGAATAACAACTGTGAAAGTATCAAGAATACCCCGCAATCACAAAGTAAAAATACTAAGAAAAACTACATAAGAAAAAATATTGGATTGATTACCAATCTATTATCTTTCCTTATGTGGATAATTTGATATATTACCAGCATTCACTTACTTCTGAAGCTTCACGGTATCTACTATGGTGATTTGCCCCAATGAAACAGTTGCATTGGTCACCGCATTTTTATATGTCGTATCGGAAGGAATAAAGATCAAGGAATAATTACCAGCCGGAACATCTTTTAGCAAATAATTACCGTTGGTCGTATCGGTAAACGTGGAAGCCATCGTATCCGTTCCGAGAAGAGCGAAAATAGCAGTTCTGATCGAATCGGGAGCTACGACACCCTTAATATCTCCACCAGACGGAACCAATGAAATGATGCGAAGAACTGGTTTCAGCAAATAATTTCCGCTGTTCCCCGCCTTCACAATAGACCTTCCTGCATCGAAGTCCAGCGTCAATCTATAGAGGATGCCACCGGTCACTTCCTGATGAACCTGCACCTTCAATCCCGATTCCTGTCCGCTGGGGGTTTTTAAAGCCAATTTTTGGCCATCGCTCGTAACAATGTAATTGTTGTCGCCTAAAATCAAGCGGATCTGACTGATTGTTCCCGGCGGAATGGTTGCATCGGCTAATAGCGTATCCTTCCCATTAGTAAAATTAAGCAGATTATACAGGCCCGGATGCGCGCCATTCAGGATGATCGGTTTGCTGCTGTCGCCCATAATGATCTCTATCTGTGCTATGTCTACCCAGACTTCTTTTGCATCCGGGAAAGGACTATCGGTCAGCCTTACCTGCAATGAGGATGTGCCCGAAGAAGAACTTTTTTGGTCCCTGGAACAGGAAGACACGACCAGCATCAGGCCCACAAATAAAAAAAGAAAGGAATTTTTTTTTGAAGTACGTTTCATAAAGTTTTTGTTTGGATTATTCTTCATATTATTCAACCAATCGTGTAGGATATGTCAAATACTATTCCAAATCAGACCAACGCCAAATAATTCTCCTGATTCTAGTAGTTTTACGATCCTTAATCCAAAAAAAACAACAAAAAACGTCTCGCCAAGACTGCGACGGAACCTGACAAGACGTACCTTTTAATCAAAACATGCTGCAAGCTTAGTATGTTTTATTTGCGACCGCTACAATAACACCGGTCATCGATGCATGGTGTTTATCGTGGTAGGCAAATGTTCCTGCAGTGTTAAAGGTCTGGCTGAAGGTTCCGCCTGGTTGAATGTCTCCGCTCTCAAAACTTCCGTTATCGGCAGTAACAGTATGAACTGTGGTATCATCATTACTCCACTGCACTTTTGTTCCTGTAGCCACCTGAAGATTGGTGTTTGAGTAGACAGAGCCTTTCATGTAGATGGTTGGGGAACTACTACTTGTGCTTCCATTGTTATAGGAATTGCTTTTGCTGCATGCAACAAGCATTGCTCCGGCCAGCATGATCATCAGTATACCCGATAACAATTTGGTCTTTTTCATACGCTCAAATTTTAGATTAAGAAAATCAACTTTACAGCATTAAATGTTGCAACATTGAGGCCAGGGAGCGACTCCTTTGGACTTATCAGTTGTATTTCAACCATTAGCAAAATGCTTAAGGAAATGTAAAAATCCAGATAAGGCCGGCCCTCGTTTGACGGATTTGTTCTATAAAGAGAAATTACCCAGATTGGGTAAAAGAAGGAACAAATGGCCCGACGGTCCCTTGAATATTTCCGTCCCACTAAAAAATGTTTTTTCCTGAAAAAAAAGAATAAATTTGGTATAGGTATCGGAATTTCTTGCCATAATTTTTTTATCCTCTTCATAAAATTCTTGCTATGGCTCCTGTTTCAATAACTGTCAACAAAAAACAATACCATATCGATGCAGATCCCCAGATGCCGCTGTTATGGGTACTTCGCGATATTGTAGGATTGAAGGGAACGAAATTCGGTTGCGGCATGGCCCAATGTGGCGCCTGTACCGTTCACCTGGATGGCGAAGCCGTTCGTTCCTGCGTCACCCTCTTGGGCCGGGCAGAAGGCCAGGAGATCGTCACCATTGAGGGCATATCGGAGGATGTCTCGCATCCTTTGCAAAAAGCCTGGATAGAATTCCAGGTGCCGCAATGTGGCTATTGCCAGTCGGGACAGATCATGTCTGCGGCGGTACTGCTCCGGGAAAACCCACATCCCAGCGACCAGGATATTGATGAGGCGATGATGGGCAACCTCTGCCGTTGCGGTACCTATAACCGGATCCGGAAAGCGATTCACCGCGCCGCAGAAATCATGAACGCATAAAAGATTAATTATGTCACACCATTCAATCACGCAAGAACCGGAAGCTAAACCGGTAATGGACAGACGAAGTTTTCTTCGCCTCACGGGTTTTAGCGGTTTTGGATTGGTATTGGGCCTGGGCTGGAAAACAGGAGGACAGGAGTTTATTGCTTCGGGAGCTGACGCCACAATGGTGAAGCTTTCTCCCTATATTTTTATTGAAACCTCGGGTGCCATCACGATCATGAACAATATGCCGGATATGGGCCAGGGCACTTTTCAGTCTGTGCCCGCGATGATCGCCGAAGAGCTGGAAGTATCGCTTGACCAGGTCAGGATCGTTCAGACAAGCGGAGAAAAAGAATACGGCCGTCAAACGGCCGGGGGAAGCGGTTCCATCCGCACACAATATCAGAAGATGCGTACGGTAGGCGCCTCAGCAAAGGCCATATTGATCCTTGCCGCCAGTCAGCGTTGGAACGTTCCCGTTAGCAGCTGCTATGCTTCCAATGCCTCCGTCTATCATCAGCCGTCGGGCAAATCGTTTACTTATGGAGAGCTGGCTGCTGATGCGGCCAAGCTGCCTATTCCCCAGGAACCTGCTTTGAAAGATCCCAAAGATTTTAAGATCATCGGAAAAAAATCTCCGCGCGGGGACGTTCCGCTGAAAGTTTCCGGTAAGGCCGTATATGGGATAGATGTGGATCTGCCTGGTATGCTCTATGCTTCCGTAGCGCATTGTCCTGTATTCAACAGTTCGCTGATCAGTTATGACGATGCCGACACGATGCGGATCAAAGGTGTCAAAAAAATAATCAAATTTCAGCGGGCGCTGGGCGCGCATAAATATGACGCAGTCGCAGTAATCGCCGATACGTATTGGGCGGCCTACCAGGGAAAGCTGGCGCTGAAAGTGAAATGGGATTATCATGGTAATGACAGTTTCGACACCGATGTGTATGAGCAAAGCCTTCGGGATCTGGCTAATCAGGAAGGGCAGATCGTATCCAATGCAGGAAATTTTGATAGCGCCTATGAAACTGCTCCCGTAAAACTCACTGCCTTTTATGAACTCCCCATGGTCAGTCATTCCCCTATGGAGCCGCAGAATTGTACGGCCCAATGGCATGGAAAGGATCAACTGGAGATTTGGGTTTCATCCCAGGGCGCGGACAGGGTTAAATCTGATATCGCCAAGAATATCGACATCCCGGCTGATAATATCAAAGTGAATATTTTGTTTAGCGGCGGAGGATTTGGAAGAAGGTTGTACAATGATTACGCCGTAGAAGCCGCCAGCATCGCCCGGGAGCTGGATGTTCCGGTAAAGATGATCTGGACGAGAGAAGAAGATACGCAGCTTGGACCATTTCGTCCCTGCACATTTTCCGCCATGAAAGCAGGCCTGGCAGATGATGGAAAGCCCGTTGCTTTTCAGCATAAAGTAATTTCTCCTTCTATGGGCTCAACCATGGAAGATAAAAAGGATACCAGCGGCGAAAGTTCTTCCATGACAGAAGGCATCAGCACCCAGGCTTATGAACTGCCCAACATGAAGAATGAATATGTTTTTTCGCAGGTGCATGTTCCGCTGGCTGCCTGGCGTTCGGTAACCAGTTCCACCGTTGCCTTTGCGCACGAGTGTTTTATTGATGAGATGGCTGTCAGGGCCGGAAAGGACCCTTTGCAGTATCGCCTGGACGTCCTGCTCACCAAACCTTCTGATACAAAAAGATTGTTGGAGAAACTGAAAGAGGTTTCGAACTGGGATAAACCCCTGCCGCAGGGTTGGGGAAGAGGTGTGGCACAATATGAATTCTTTGCCGGATTGGGAGGATATGTGGTGGAGGTTTCCAGCAAGGATAAAAGCAGCGTCCATATTGAAAAAGTGTATATGGTCATCGACCTGGGCACCGTCGTCAATCCCGACACGGTGGCGCTTCAGGTTGAAGGAGCCGCTACGATGGCCCTTACTGCCGCCATCAAGAGTGCGATCATTTTCAAAAACGGGCAGACACGGCAAACCAATTTTCACAACTATCCGTTGGTGCGAATCAACGAAATGCCGGAAGTGGAAGTGCATATCATCGCTGAAGGCGGACCAAAGATCAGGGGCGTCGGAGAACCCGGACTGCCACCCTTTGCCCCGGCCCTGGCCAACGCCATTTTTGCTGCGACGGGAAAACGGATCCGGAAACTTCCATTCAATATCAATAAAGTTTAAGCTGTATGGACATAATGAAAAAAAGGATCGGCATCCTGATTTTATTTACTGTTTTTATAGTAAGCAGCGCATATCTGATTGATCCGGATAAGCGATCGTCATTGGATAATATGAATGATGAATTGAAAAGCCCCCCGGACAGCATCATTTCTAAAAAGAATTTTCTGGAAGTGTATAAGGTGCTGATGAGCCCGCGTTGCATGAACTGTCATCCTTCGGGCGATGCGCCATTGCAGGGAGAAGACAGTCATGTTCATACGCAAGGCGTGTTGAGAGGGAAGGATGGAAAAGGGCTATATGCGCTTAAATGTGCTAACTGCCATCAGCCAAAAAATACACCGGGTGCCAATATGCCTCCCGGAAATCCCAAATGGCAACTGCCACCACCCAACACCAAAATGGTTTTCCAGGGAAAAAGTCCCAGGCAGCTGGCCGCTCAATTGCTTGATAAAAAAGAAAATGGCGGAAGAACCAAAGCGCAATTGATCGATCATGTTACCAACGATACTCTTGTCGCTGCCGGCTGGCATCCAGCCCAAGGCCTGGCTCAGCCGCCGCTCAGCCATAAAGATTTCGCCAGAGCTTTCAAATTGTGGGTTGACAAGGGAGCCTATCTTCCTGACTAGAAAAAATAAACCCCCCGAAATAAATCGAGGGGTTTTTTGTACTAATTGCCTGGCATCTTAATTCCCGCGGGGACAAATGCCTTTAGGGCATGTTGGGGGACAAACGGTAATCGTTTGTTTTTTTACATGCTTTACTTTTTTGCTGTGATGATTGGCAAATGAAGCAAGTGTGATGACACAAGCCATGGCCATTAAAAATGTCTTTTTCATTTTTGTTGTTTAAAAATTAACGAACTGATGTTTGTCTTTCTTGAGTCTAAGAAACATCCGGAGGCTTCCATGATTTGCAGGTATATTCAGAAGTCCAGTTACACTCTATAACCGGATATTCACTTTGAGGATTTGGCTGGTTGTCCAAAGTCAAAACAGGTTGAAAAGTGGAGAGATAGGCAAGCGGGCAGGTCCAACAAGTCAGTACATCACAATCAGATGATTCCTTTTTCCCTTCATTTTTGTGTTGATGGCAGGTCGTCACGTTCGTCTTACCCATTTTTCCACAACAAACGAACTGCTGAGATTTTTGATATATCGTCAGGGGAAGCGTTAGGGTTTCGGTCACGTAAACCGAAGCAGCCAACAGTAATATGAAAGCGTGAAATTTCATCGCACTTTAAGTATAATCAACTATTTCCTGGCCGATTTTATTTCAGCAGGCGTGATCGCGCCCCCCTTATTTTTCCATGAGTTCCTGACATAGTTCAATACATCACTGGCTTGTTCGTCAGTCAGATCAATTCCAGCCATCGGGGTATTATAAGTTTTTCCGTTCACTTTCATTTCTTCCGTTGCGCCATAAAGCACCTGCAGAATGGATCTTTTTTTATCGGCCATCAGGTAATCAGATTTTGCCAATGGAGGATTGACCCCCTCAATGCCTGTCCCTTCGGGCAAATGGCAGGACATGCAATAGGTAGTATAAACATCCTGGCCCCGCGCAATACTTGCTTTGAGGTCGAAGGCCTGTCTGGGATGAAAAGATATGGACGTTGCACCAATGGTTCCAAAAAGCACAACAGCAAAAAGCGTGTTTCGCTTCATCATACTTCTTTTAAATTAAACGGCAATTTTCTGATTCTTTTTCCAGTAAGATCAAAAATGGCATTACAGAGGGCCGGAGCAAAAGGAGGAAGACCTGGTTCACCTACGCCGCCCGGTTTTTCTTCATTTTCCATAATATGCACTTCGATCTCCGGAATATCGGCGATACGCGGCATTTTATACGTGTCAAAATTCTTCTCTACCGCCTTGCCATCCTCGAAATGCGTTTCATGTGTGGTTGCGGCGCCGAGCGCCATTACGATGCATCCTTCCACCTGTTGCCTGATGGTATCGGGATTAACGTACCAGCCACAATCCATCACAGCAACTACTTTGTCAATCTTCACCTTGCCGTCCTGCCCCTTCGAAACTTTCACCACTTCCCCGACAATGCTGTTAAAACATTCCGTGATGGCTACGCCCCAGCCACCGTTCTTTGGCCTTGTCTTCCAGCCGCTTTTTTCTTCCAACGCATCGATCAGGTTCTGATAGCGCTCCGCCTGCAGAAG
>DATHGW010000500.1:0-9026 GCA_035317445.1 Puia sp. | reverse complement strand
CTCGTATCTTCTGGTAATACGATGATGCCTGCATGGCTTTCACCCAGTCCGATTTCATCCTCCGCACAGATCATCCCATAGCTTTCAACGCCCCGGATCTTCGCAACCTTCATGGTGAGGGGTTCTCCCTTTAACGGGTGGATGCTGGTGCCTGCTTTGGCTACGACTACTTTTTGTCCTTCAGCGACATTGGGCGCGCCACATACGATCTGCAACAATTCGCCAGCGCCAACATCTACCTTGGTTATTTTTAATTTATCTGCCCCGGGATGCTGAGTACATGCGACAACTTCACCGATGACCAATCCCCTGAGTCCTCCCCGGACAGATTCATAAAATTCCAGGTTCTCCACCTCGAGCCCAATCGAAGTAAGGATCAGTGATAGTTTTTCCGGAGTTGGTTTAACCGGCAAATAGTCGCACAACCAGTTGTAGCTTATTGTCATTATGCAGCCCAATGATTTGATGAAGGGCAAAGATAGTTTTTTAGCAGTACCCTTGTAACCAGCCGTCGTTCAATACTTTTTAAAGGCAGGCAACGTTAATGGTATAAGATTTGAAAAGAGTAAAGGATATCTAAAGTATTGTTAATAGGCGGAAAGTCCTTATACTCCAGTGCTGAAAAAAGGTCAAACCTTTGCTCTTTAATAATCAAAAAGCTGATTTATGAAACACACAGTACACCTTCTGTTTATCGCCTTTATGCTTAATGCTTGCGGGCCCACTCATGTAGTGGTACAAAGCCAGCAACCGGTGGCCGAATATCAACCGGCGCCCGAAGTAACTTACCAGTCTTTTTACGATGAATTGAGCCCTTACGGGCAATGGATCGATTATCCAGGCTACGGATATGTCTGGGCGCCTGCTGTTTCTTATGGCTTTAAACCCTACGCCACCAATGGTCATTGGGTGTATACAGATGTGGGTTGGACCTGGGCTTCCGATTACCAGTGGGGCTGGGCAGCCTTTCACTACGGGCGTTGGTTTTTTGACGGCGCTTATGGATGGATGTGGATACCCGGTCAGGAATGGGCTCCGGCCTGGGTTAGCTGGAGGTCAAGCCAGGATTATTATGGATGGGCTCCGCTGGGACCAAACGTGGGTTATGGTTCTGCATACAATCCGCCCGCCAACTACTGGTGTTTTGTACCTCATCAATACGTTACCAATCCACATATGAATAATTATTATGTGAATGAATCGAGAAATGTAACCATCATAAACAATACTACCATTATTAATAATTACAATAATGGCAATAGCAATGGAAGAAATGTCTACCGTGGAGGCCCAGACGCAAGAGAAGTTGAACGTGCGAGTGGTGCACCTGTTCGACCTGTAGCGGTGAGGGAAGGCAACAGGCCCGGTGAGCAAATAAACAATAATCAATTTACCATTTACCGGCCACGGGTCAATGCCGCTCCTGCGAATTCAGGCAACAACAGACCGCAAAGGGTGGAGCCGTTAAGGAGCGTCAGGACCAATGCTAGTCCGCAGAATAATCCAAATCCTGGGCCACCAGCTAATTCGAATCAGCCGGTGAACAGGGGCAATGAGAGGCCGGTAACACAGGCTCCGGCGACCGTTCCGCCTGCGAACAATAATAATCAGTATAATAACAATAACCAAAGCAGCACGCGTCCGGCAAACCAACCCGTTAGAACTATTCCGCAGGATGCACCGGTGCCGGTGAACAACAATCCAGCCAGCACGCGTCCGGCAAACCAGCCCGTCAGAACCATACCGCAGGACGCGCAACCGGTGAACAACAACCGCGATGCAGATGCAAGATTGCAGAATGCGGAACGGATGCGCCATCCGCAACCGGCGAACAACCCGCAGCCCGCCGCTACGAGACCATCGGCGCCGGCGGCAGCAACACAAAACAATGCAGTTCCGGCAAACAGGCCAGCTGCTAATGCGCCCAGGACAAATGCAGTTCAACAGAACGATCGGCCTGCTGCTAATGTGAATCCTCCGGCGTCGAATAACAGGGGCAGGTCTGTACAAACACAACCCGCACCCATGAAGCCGGTGACGAATACCAATCACCCGTCGAATCAAAAACCACTCACCCGTCCGAAAGATCAGGACAGGCCGGAAGAAAAGGACAAGCGATAGTCGTAGAAAACACGCTACGCAAATAAACACTTACCGGAAACCCCGCGACCATCGCGGGGTTTTCCTCTTTTAACAAATAAAACCGGCGTGATTTGGCCCGAAACCCCATCCTGTAATTCAAACAACCTGGCAAAATTTTCTACGCTAAATCTTTCTGCACAGGCGGTGTGTATTCAAAACACGAAAAGGCTAAAAACTTTTTTAAATTGTGGAAAGCTTATTGCTTCATGTGCAAAAGCGTAGTATTGCTGTCAATAACTATGTGGATTTCATAAGGAAAAATATAAAAAAAGAAAATTTGGTTTGTACGGATGAATGAGATTTATATTCGCCCTCCTGACTCAAAGCGATAACATTCCGTTCATAGTACTGTAACATTTTCTTAATATCAGACTGGAAGATTGACCGGACGAGCCAGGGAAATCCATATCATGTAACCAGGTAGTTTTACCAGTTCGACACAACATTTTTTCAATTTTTTGGACGGTTTATACATGGACTTAACAAATTTGAATAAAGAAAGAAAACTCAGGCGCAAGCCCTCGATCGACCTGAGCACCATGGTATATGGAAAAGTACCCCCTCAGGCTAAGGATCTGGAAGAAGCTGTACTCGGCGCCATCATGCTTGAGAAAAGCGCATTTGACACGGTGATCGAAATACTGAAGCCCGAATGCTTTTATGTGGAGAGCCACCAGCGCATTTTTCGTTCCATGCAGGGTCTGGCCCAAAAAAGCCAGCCTTTGGATATCCTCACGGTGGTGGAAGAACTTAAGTTCCGGCAGGAACTCGACATTGTGGGTGGCCCTTATTATGTAACCAAACTGACCAATGCCGTTGTTTCTTCGGCCAATATTGAAGCGCATTCCAGGATCATCCTGCAGAAATTCATTCAACGGGAGCTGATCCGGATCAGCGGCGAGATCATCGGGGATGCCTATGAAGACAGTACAGATGTCTTTGACCTGCTGGACGACGCTGAAAGCAAACTTTTTGAAATTACGAATAACCATCTCCGTAAAAATTTCGACAGCATCGATACGGTCCTGGTAAAAACCATCCAACGCATCGAGGACCTCCGGAACAAGAACGAAGACATTTCAGGAGTACCCAGCGGTTTTGCCTCCCTTGACCGGATTACTTATGGCTGGCAACCCACCGACCTCATTATTCTGGCAGCCCGTCCATCAGTGGGTAAAACGGCCTTTGCACTGAACCTGGCGCGCAGTGCGGCGCTTCATCCCACGAAAGCGACTCCGGTAGCAGTGTTCAGCCTTGAAATGAGTGCCAGCCAGCTGGTACAGAGAATTTTATCTGCAGAAAGTGAAATATGGCTCGAAAAGATCGCCCGGGGCAAGCTGGAAGAACATGAAATGAAACAGCTCTATGCCAAGGGGATCCAACGCCTGGCCCAGGCGCCCATCTTTATTGACGATTCGGCGGCCCTGAATATATTCGAACTCAGGGCGAAATGCCGCCGTTTAAAAAACAAGCACAATGTCGGTCTCATTATCATTGATTACCTGCAGTTGATGAGCGGAACCAGTGAAAACCGCAACAGCAACCGGGAACAGGAAATCAGCCGCATATCGAGGGACCTTAAGGCATTGGCCAAGGAGCTGCAGGTTCCGATCATCGCCCTGTCGCAGTTAAGCCGCGAGGTGGAAAAAAGAAAAGAAGGAAATAAGATGCCCCAGCTGAGCGACCTGCGTGAGTCGGGCGCCATAGAACAGGATGCGGATATGGTGATGTTCCTTTATCGTCCGGAATACTATGATATCACGGCCAATGAGTTTGGAGAGAACAACAAGGGCGAGACGCATGTGAGGATTGCCAAACACAGGAATGGTTCGCTTGAAACCATTAAACTGAAGGCGCTGCTTCATATCCAGAAATTCGTGGAGGAAGATAGTTCCAATTTTGGCACCACCGGATTGGGACCTGGCAACTGGAAACCCGTACAGGACGATGAAGGCGGACCTAAATTATATATACAGGCTGGAAGTAAAATGAATGATCTGCCTATAGATGAAGAGGAATCGCCATTCTGATAAATAACTGAGGTTGGTAATTGCAAGTCGTCCCGCCTATGGCGGGACTCTTTTTTTTGAGTCAGGATCGTGTGCGATTGCAATACGAACGCTGTATCGAAAACGACCAGTTTCATTGATCATCAATGTATAACTGACTGGGAATCATGTTTTTACTAACTGGCATTTTTTTCGTTGCATAGATAGCCTAAAACTTCATCTGTGTTTAAAAATTATTTAAAAACCGCTTTCAGAAATCTCTTGAAAAACAAAGCATTTTCGTTGATCAATATCATGGGTCTTGCATTGGGTTTAGCGTGCAGCCTGCTGATTATGCTATGGGTGAATGATGAGTATCACGTAGATGGATTTCATAAGAAAGATTCGCAACTATATAGCGTCTATCAAAAGCAATTCCGCGACGGCCAGGTAAATGCCTGGCATGGTGGCCCCGGCCTCATGGCAGATGAAATGAAAAGAGTATTGCCCGAGGTACAATACGCAAGCAACTTTGCATGGAATGGACTTTCCACTTTTGAGGCAAATAATAAAATAATTAAACAGAATGGAAATCATGCCGGGCAGGATTTCTTTAACATGTTTACCTATCCCTTGTTAGAAGGCAATGCAACGACAGCTTTGTTAACACCGCTGGATATTGCTATATCCAAAAAAATGGCAGAAGACTTTTTTGGTTCCCCTGCAAAAGCCATTGGAAAAACCATACGTTATGAAAACAGAAAAAATCTCAAGATAACGGCTGTATTTGCCGATCTACCAAAGAAAAGCACGACCCAGTTTGATTACATGCTCAACTGGCAAAGCTTTCTGGAAAACAATGAATGGGCAAAGGACTGGACCAATAACGGACCAGCAACCTATATCGTCCTGCGCCAGGGAACTGACATCAAAGCTTTTCAAAATAAGATCGCCCGTTTTCTTGACAATTATAACAAAGAACAGACTACCCGTTCTTATATCCGGCTTGGTATTCAGCGTTATGGCGATATCTATCTTCATTCAAATTTTGATAAGCGGGGTGAATTGTCTGGGGGCAGAATTCAATATGTACAACTGTTCAGTATTGTTTCCATTTTTATTTTATTGATTGCCTGTATCAATTTCATGAATCTTACTACGGCAAGATCAGTAAAACGCGCGAGAGAGATCGGTGTCAGAAAAGTAGTGGGCGCTATGCGTTTTGCCCTGATCAGACAATTTATCGGCGAAGCTTTGCTGATCGTATTAATAGCCGTAATCATCTCATTGGGGCTTGTTGTGCTTATCCTGCCGCAGTTCAACCAGCTTACTGCAAAAGAAATTCAAATTCCGTTTAATGATTCAATGTTCTGGTGGATGATGGCAGGACTGGTATTGGTCACAGGATTTGTGTCGGGGAGTTATCCTGCATTATACCTGTCATCGTTCAGACCGGCAAGGGTATTAAAAGGTTCATTAAAATTTTCAAAAAGCACATTATGGTTTCGCAAAGGGCTCGTGGTTTTTCAATTCATGCTGTCTATTATACTGATCCTCGGGACTATTGTTATAAGCAGGCAGGTGGACTATGTACAACACACAAACCTGGGCTACGACAGGGAAAATCTTCTGTATGTGCCACTAGAAGGTGATCTTACCGGTAAGTATGAATTGTTTAAGAACCAGGCAATACAAATGCCCGGAATTAAGGGCATTACCCGCATGACAGATGCCCCGACAGAAATAAATAACGGAACGGGCGGCGTCACCTGGGAAGGCAAGGATCCAAATGCCGACATTGATTTTACGCATGTTGCCGTTGGGTACGATTTTATTAAAACACTGCACCTGCAAATGGCAGCGGGTCGTGACTTTTCAAAAGATTTTGCCACCGATTCTGTCGGATATATCATTAATGAATCAGCATTAAAAATTATAGGATTCAAAGACCCGATTGGCAAACCGCTTACATTCTGGCGAAAGAAAGGAACCATCATTGGTGTTCTCAAAGATTTTCATTTTAATTCGCTGCATACAAAAATAAACCCGCTGGTACTCCGGCTTGGTGAGGATATAGGTTGGGGCAGCGCCATAGTAAGAACGGCGCCGGGTCAGACAAAAGAAGCATTGGCAAGCCTTGAAAAAATATGTAAAGGGCTCAACCCCAAATTCCCATTTACCTACAAGTTTTCGGATGAAGAATATCAGAAGCTTTATGCCAGTGAACAGGTCGTGAGTCAGCTCGCCAACTATTTTTCCTTTCTTGGCATATTTATTTCCTGTCTTGGTTTATTAGGTCTTGTCATATTTACAGCAGAACAGCGAACAAAAGAATTCGGTATCAGAAAAGTATTGGGAGCGAGCCCGGTTTCGTTGTTCAATTTATTATCCAAAGAGTTTTTATTGCTTGTGATGATCGCCCTGGTTATTGCATCGCCGCTTGCCTGGTTAGCCATGAATAAATGGCTACAGAATTATGAATACCGGATTGATATTTCATGGTGGATGTTTGTCATTGCCGGGATGCTCGCCATTTTGATTGCATTGATAACTGTTAGTTTCCAGTCAATAAAAGCAGCATTTGCAAACCCGGTCACCAGCCTACGCTCCGAATAATCGGAGCTTCGGAAGGCCTTGTCATTCCGACCCGCCGAAGGCGGAGAGGAATCGGCTTTTCGAAGACTTACTTTCCCAGCCGATTCCTCGCTCCGCTCGGAATGACAAGGGGCTCCCGTCAGTGGGACCCCGACTATTTGTAACTTGCATTTCATGGCACTCCCATATTTCTATTTATCAAAATACGATCCCGCAGACAGCGAGGTGGAACTGGATGAAGAGGCTTCCAAGCACATCGTACAAGTATTGCGAATGAAGCCCGCCGACCCGCTTCAACTCACCGACGGCAAGGGTAACGTCCTGGATGCCGAGGTCTTGCGGGATAATAAAAAAAAATGTCTGGTTAAACTAACCGGCAAAAGATTCATAGAAAAAGAGCCCAGGAGCATTTCCATTGGCATTTCGCTGTTGAAGAATGCCAGCAGGTTTGAATGGTTTCTTGAAAAGGCCACGGAGATTGGCGTCACGGAGATCATTCCGCTGCTTTGTTCCAGAACCGAAAAACATCATGTGCGGATTGACCGGTTAAAGAGTATTTTGATCAGCGCGTTATTGCAATCCAAACAGGTATGGCTACCCGAATTACATGAACCCCTGTCTTTTACAGATAGCATTCATCGCTTTGCACAGCAACAAAAATTCATAGCACACTGCGAAGAAAAAGGCCAGAGAAACCTGAGTGACCTCATCAATCCCAATGTACAGTCGCGGGTCATCCTGATCGGCCCCGAAGGAGATTTTACCCGGGAGGAAATAACCCTGGCGCTTGAGCATACATTTCTCCCCGTCAGCCTCGGCCCTTCGCGTCTTCGAAGCGAAACGGCGGGCATTGTTGCAGTCACACTCTTAAATGTAAAATCTTGAATGTAAAATGTAAAAGTGAAGATGGTCAACTTTCGCATTTTATATTTTACATTCAAGATTTTACATTTCGCTTGCGCAGCCACATATTCAGCAACTCCACGCCAAATGAAAAGGCCATCGCAAAATAGATATAACCCTTATCAATATGCGAGTGGTGGATGGGTTCGAGGCCCTCGAAGAAAAGGCTGAATCCAATCATTAAAAGAAAGGCCAGGGCCAGCATTTTTAATGTGGGGTGCTTGTGAATGAACCCGGAAATGGTCTGGGCAAAAAAGAACATAATGATCATGGCGATGATCACCGCAATGATCATGACAGGCACCTGCCGTGCCAGCCCTATGGCCGTGATGATGCTGTCGAATGAAAAGACCATGTCAATGATGACGATCTGGCTTACAATGGATCCAAAAGAAGCTGGTCTGCCGACGGTTTTGCGGCTGCCGGGCTCTTCCCCTTCCAGCTTTTCATGAATTTCCTTCACTGTTTTGTAGAGCAGGAACAGGCCCCCTGCCAGCATGATCACATTCCGCAGGTTGAAGCCATAGCCAAAAATGCTGAAAAGGTTTTTATGCCCGTTGTTCACCAGCCATCCCATACCGAGTAACAATAAGGTTCTTACGAGGATGCCGGCGATCATCCAGATCCTCCTGGCCCGGAGTTGTTTTGCCGTGGGGATCCGGTTCAATAAGATCGATACAAAGATCACATTGTCGATTCCCAGCACGATTTCGAGCAAGGAAAGCGTTACCAGGCTGATCAGGGCATCAGCCGAAAACAATGATTCCATAAAAATAAGTTAGGAGCACCAAAAATAGGACTAGCCATTGAATTCAAACAAATTATATAGACTACCCGTTGGCCCCCTGCGAAATTTTTGGCACGATATCGGTATTATATGGATACCCCCTAAAATCACCCTTATGAAACGATTTATCGTAGTTCTACTAGTTTGTCTTGCAGGCCGTTTACAAGCCCAGGATCCCGGATTCAGTTCTCAATTAAAAACTTCCATTGGCTATTCGCATGACTTCCCAGGATTGAATGGTTACAGCCTGGCTGCTGAGCATGTGATGTCCATCAACGGATTCCTCGCCGCCGGACTGGGAGCAAAATATGCTAACCTGAACGGGTATCCGCGAACAGCTGAAGTTAACGAGTTTACCCGCGCCGAAACCCTGGATTTTACTCTGTATTGGTTGCCGGTTAACTCGGAAAGGTCTTGCATCAGCATCGGACTGGGATATTCCTTTTCCTTTTACCACATACAGCGGGCTTTTGCTACATTGAACATTGACAACAATCCGAAGCCCATTAGCTGGCATGCACAGGAAAAGAAAGGAAGGACTTCCGGCGTCAACTTTGTTTTGGAATATGAATATCATTTGCTGAAGTCTCCATTTTCCTTTGGTCTGAGGG
>DATHGW010000499.1:0-2580 GCA_035317445.1 Puia sp. | reverse complement strand
CATGCGTTTTTGCTCGGGGCTGCCCTGGCTGAGGGTGAGGAGTATTTCAAAACCCTGGCGCTGATGAAAACTTTCTTCCTTGCAGATGCGGATCATCGCGCGGGAATAAGGACCATACGAAGCCCGGCAAAGTGGCACCTGGTTCATAATAGCCGCGCCATCTACGAGCCAGCCAATCGCACCCATATCAGCCCAGGTGATCGTGGGATAGTTGAAAATGGATGAGTACTTTGCCTTACCGCTGTGTAACTGATCGATCATGGTTTCCCTGCTGGTGCCCAATGTTTCAGCTGCGCTATAGAGATAGAGACCATGTCCTGCTTCATCCTGGACCTTCGCGATCAGCGTAGCTTTTCTTCTCAGTGAAGGGGCACGCGTGATCCAGTTGCTTTCGGGTAACATACCCACAATTTCGCTGTGCGCATGCTGGGAAATTTGCCGGACCAGTGTTTTGCGGTAATCATCGGGCATCCAATCTTTGGGCTCGATGCGGATTTCGCGATCGATCTTATCCAGGAACTGATCTGCAGCCTCTTCCTTGACCATGCATGAAAATTTAAAGGTCAAAGATAATAAATTTTCAATAAAAACTAACAGTTGTTAGTATTTGGTTTAGGCAACTATATACCAGTTGGGACGAGAGGATAAATTATTCAATAGAAGAATAAAAAAAACGGTGAATGCCCCCCGTGGTATTAAGACAACCCTCTCGTTAGGGAATTTGGGATGGTCGACCAGCGTGCTGCGGGCACTCTTTTTGCACAGGTACAAAGAGCTGAAAATTTGCGGTCTGTTGCCGGGAATCCTGCGCCAAAGGCAAAGAAAGCGTCAAAGAAAAAATAGATCCTTTATGAAATTTATTATCTGCGCCTTATTTTTTCAATCGCTGCACTATTTCGCATTTTGCCAAAACAATACGGAAAGGTTCAACGGAGATAGTCTTAGAAAAATAATTATGGGTTTGCCTGAATACAAAGAAGTTGAAAAGCGCTATGATTCGCTTTCAAAAAAAATAGAATCCTCTACCTTTTCGATTGGTGTGACGGAAACCTACAGTAGTAAAATGATGTACGCAACCATTGAAGCGCAACTTGATACAGTCCGAAGGATTTTCTTTAGAATCAAGTATGATAAGGATCAGAAAAAAATTACATTAATAGAAAAGGAAAATTAACGTAGCCCCTTGTCCCAACACGTATATAGTTGCCTTGATTTAAGCAACTGCCACGTTCCGCGACTAACATAAAAAATATGCATTTTGCCTGCGCTACCAGGTATAAGTGCCCACGGCGCCGGCAGCCAGCGTAGTAGTCACCCATTGTCCCTTAAAACGAATATTGAATGAGGCGATATCATTGCCATCGTTCTCAACGATCAGTACTTTTTTTCCGGAAGGAGTGAGCAAAGCCACATTCTGTAAATTGTTCGTGAGGTTGCTGGCTATCCGAATGGAACCGGGCACTACAAATTTTGACGCGTGGGCAATGATATAATAAGCAACATTCCGCGTAACGGCGTTTCCGTTAATGGTCAGTGCACCTTTACAAGTGGTGCATCCGCCGGGAGTATGCGGATTGTATGCAGGATCGTTGGCCAGGTTCCATTCCAAAGCATTGCGGCTCCAGTTACGCATCGATCCGATGATCACATTTTTCAGATGCCATCTCAGGTCTCCGGCAAAATCGCCGGTGGAGGCAGTGTACTGTTCGGTGAAATAGATATTTTTATCAGGATAGGCATTGTGCACCAGGCTTAATGCGCTAATGTCGCCGGCATATAAATGAAATGCAGATCCATCTGCATATTTCCTCGCATCTGCATCATGTAAGATCGTCAGCGGATAGTCCGGTACATCACAATTGTGATCGTACAACACGATCTTTGTAGACAGGCCCGCAGCCTGCAAGGAAGGGCCCAGGTTGTTCTTTACAAATACCAATTGGTCAGCGGCGCTCATCACCATACTGGGATTGTTGTTTGGATTCAGCGGCTCATTTTGTGGCGCGATCGCGTCAATCGTAATGCCTTCCGCTTTCATAGCCTGGATGTATTTCACATAATATTTTGCATATATGGAAAAATACCCGGGTTGCAAACTTCCCCCTATTGTGTTGCCATTGGTTTTCATCCACGACGGCGCCGACCAGGCAGTAGCAATGATCTTGATCGAAGGATTGATGAGCAGGATCTGTTTTAAAAGAGGAACCAGATCAGTTTTGTCCGGATCAATACTAAAATGGCCCAGCGCTGTATCTGTTTGGCCCGATGGCATATCATCGTACGAAAAGACAGAGGCATTCAAATCAGATGAACCTACGGAAAGCCTGAGATAACTTATGCTGATCGACGTATTGTTTGCCGAAAACAGTTCCTGCAGCAGCGCTGATTTTTCAGCGTCATTCATCCGGTTGATCAGGTAAGCGCTGCCTCCCGTCAAGGTATACCCGAAACCATCGATAGACTGGAACTTTTGGGTTGAGTCCACATCTATGAATGGATAGGCGTTCGTGAGTACTCCGAATTTCAGGTCAGCCTGCTGCTGCAATAACACCGACTGGTCGCCCTTGGTGATCCAGTAAC
>DATHGW010000498.1:0-18486 GCA_035317445.1 Puia sp. | reverse complement strand
ATTGTCAATGACCGGCTTGTATGCGGCCGTCAGATCGGGCGTTGTTGTTTTTTTGAGGTAGGAGGTTGCTGCCGTGTCTGTGCCCCTCAAAATGCCTACCGCATCCTGGATGCTCATTTTCTTAACCGCGTTGACGAAGATGGGGGTGGCTGATTTGGAAGCATCTTCAGCTGCCCGGTTTACACTCAAAATAGCGTCATCAACCATCTTGCCCATACCCATATTTCTCAAAGTTTTTTCGACTTTTTGTGCTTGTTCAGGCAACAGGATCTTTACTGCCGCATCTTTGAAAAAACCATCTGCCACAGAAAGTTTATCGGCGCTTTTTTGGGCACCCAGAGAAAGCGCTTCTTTAAGGCCACTTACAATTTCATCTGTACTGAGGGAGGACCCGGAATTGCCACCGCCCACCGCTTTCTTAACACTATTCATGAGAGAGGAAGCCGACTGTGCCCTGATGCCCATAATGCCCAAAGAGAACAAAGCAGATAAAATAACCAGTTTTTTCATTAGTATAGATTTTAAAAAGATCAGGAAATAAAGGTAATTGTCCCGGAAAACATCAGGTGAATAACGGTCGACAGATCGGTATTATTTCACAGACCTGCCGGAATCGTGCAAAAGTAGCCACAATATTCAGGCTCTTCATTTGTATCCTGCAATTTTAACGTTTGGAGAGCGAGTCAACAATTCCATAACCGGACCAATACGAGGTAATTACCGGTGAAAAAAATCAAACCCAAACAAAATCTTCAGACTTGGGCATGATCTCGAATACGGCGGTCAGTTCTGGCGGGGGCGTCGCGAGCTTTCTCAATTCCGTATTGATCCACGCTCCGTCAACACTGATCACCGCAGATAATATGTCCCCATTTTTCATAAGCTGGTGACGGATGCTCCAGCGCGAATAATCCTTTCTGGATTTAGTCACCTGGAGATCAATGGTCAGTACATCTCCCATTCGAATTTCCTTGCGAAAAACAGCTTCTTCACGAAACAGGATCGGTCCGAAATGTATTTCCTGCATTTTGGCGGTAGATAATCCATGATCTTCAAAAAAACAAATGCGGCAATAAGCACCATAATCATAATATACGGAATGTCGCAAATGGAAATTAGGATCCAGGTCTGACCACCGGATCTCAACAGGTTTAATGAATGATTGCATGGCTTGGTTTTCTGCCTTGTTAAAATAACAATTTGCAAAGATAATTTTCGTTATCCATTCCATCGAATTGTATTAATTTTGCAACTCAAAAATTTAATACCATGAAAAAATGGATCATATGCATACTGGCCATATCGGTAAGCACCTGCATGATGGGACAGGTTAAAAAGAAACCTGCTGCTGTTGCTCACGCAACTCCAGCGGTGACGCTGAAAACAGTTGACGATTCGATCAGTTATGCGATCGGTCTCAGTGCAGCGACTTTTTTCAAACAACAAAATATTAAAAATGTCAATACGAACCTGGTCAGCCGGGCGATCCAGGACATTATGAAAAACACTACGCCATTGCTGACCGAACAGCAATCCAATGCGGTGATCATGGCCTGCGTGGGCAAAATACAGGCAGAAAAAGAAAAGGAAAATTCGGCTGCGGCTGAAGGAAATAAAAAGCTGGGCGAAGCTTTCCTTGCGGATAATAAGACGAAACCGGGAGTTGTCAGTCTTCCCAGCGGGCTCCAATACCAGGTCTTAACCGAAGGTTCAGGACCAAAGCCTTCGGCCACAGACAAGATAAAATGTCACTACCAGGGCAGCTTACTCGATGGAACTATTTTTGACAGCTCAATACAGCGGGGAGAGCCCCTGGAAATTACCGTGAACCATGTCATAGCCGGTTGGACAGAAGCCCTGCAACTGATGCCCGTCGGAAGTAAATGGCGGCTCTTCATCCCAGCTAATTTGGCTTATGGCGATCGCTCACCAGGACCAACGATTAAGCCTGGATCTACTTTGATCTTTGAAGTGGAGTTGTTGGAAATTGTGAAGTAAGGGAGACGTTGGCCGTTGATCGTAGAAAGAATTGTCATTCCGAGCGAAGCGAGGAATCAGTAGCTAGGTGAGTCGCTTCTAAGCCGATTCCTCGCTTCGCTCGGAATGACAAGGCCAGTCAACGGCGAACGGTCAACGACCACCGATCAATTATTTGTACAGCAAATCATAGTACTCATGCGCCATGCGTCCTGCGTCAAACTGAAAACGGACATCGCGCATGCCATTCTTGGCGATCTGGCGCCAGGTATCATGCTTATCGTAGTAGAGTGGTAAAATTTCTTTCAGCAGAATTTCATACATCATTTTTAAATCATAGTCATCCTGATCCTGGACGTTCATGCTGGCATAGTCAACCTTCGGCACCACAAACCCATTATTGCCATGATTGATGAATTCAGGGATCCACCCATCATCGGTGGAAAAATTAACCGCGCCATTCATAGCCGCAGTCATGCCACTGGTTCCCGACGCTTCCCTGGGTACTCGGGGGTTGTTGAGCCAGCAGTCCGCAGCCTGTTTTAATCTTTTTGACAAGCCCAGCTCATATCCCACCACCACAGCAACATTCTTGTATCCTTTGCTTAGGTGTACCAGGTGATTGAATTCATTGATCGCCGGATAATCCATCGGATAGGGCTTCCCGGCCCAGATGATCTGAACAGGGTATTTTGTGCTGCTGGTTAACTGGTTGAACCAGTCTATATTTCTTGTGATCAGTTCAGATCGTTTGTATCCCGCAAACCTCCGGGCCCACACAATGGTAAGCACGTCCGGATTAAACAATTTACCCGTTTGGTCAGCCACCAATTCAAAAGCCCGCCGCTTAAGGTATTTCTTGCGGTCATCCCACCAAAAATCATCCCCTTCTTCCATTTTTTTATACAGTTGCTTATCCGACCAATACCGCCAGTTTTGTGCATTGGTGATGGAGATGATGGGACAGATGCCTGAATATTTGCTCCACAACGCCCTCGATACGTGCCCATGCAATTGGGAAACCGCATTGGCAATATGCGCAAATCGTAAGGCAACGAGTGAATGATTGAATGCATCGTCTTCGATGCCCGTTAACTTTCTCGTTTCTTCCAAAGAAAGCCCGCAGAAATAACTCATCTTATTGCAGAGGTAGATATCGTGCTTTTCATTTCCCGCTTCCTCGGGAGTATGCGTAGTAAACACGAGACGCTTGCGCACCTCTTCAATATTCTTGTTGAATTTCTGGTAGAGGTAAAAAGCGGCGCTGATGCCATGCGCCTCATTCAGGTGATAACGATCCGGATTGAATCCAAGCTCATCTACGAGCTTGGCCCCGCCGATGCCAAGAAGGATGAATTGAGCGACCTTGGTGGCTACGTTGGCATCGTATAACCGGTGCGTGATGGTTTGAGAAACATAATCATTTTCCGGCAGATCTGTACTCAGCAAAAAAAGAGGGGCGCTTTTAAACGTTTCCGGATTCAGGTACCAGGCCTTGACCCAGACGGGATGTTCGTGAATGGTAATCTGAAACTTTATGCCGGTATCTTCTAAAAAGCTGTATTGTTTTTCCATCCAGGTAACCTGAAGCGTCTGGTCCTGGTTGCGCGCCTGGTCATAGTAACCATACTTCCACAGAATGCCGACGCTGATCATGTTCTGTCGCAATTCATATGCGCTGCGCAAATGTGATCCTGCGAGAAAACCCAGGCCACCGCTATAAATTTTCAGGGGCTGGTGTACCGCGAATTCCATGGAGAAATAGGCGACTTTCTTAGCGTATCGTTCGTCTACACTGTAAGGAACCGTAAAATTCTTAAAGCTCATAAGCGTTTTTTTCTGTCAACTTTTTCCCTTCTACCCGTGTAAAAAGTACGCAATATAACGGATAAAACGGAAATGCATTGCATAGAGCAAACCAGTCATGTCATTTTTTCTTTCGGCCTGGTTTTGCTTTGGCCTCTTTTCTTTTTTCAAATGATCCTTCAAAGAAACATTTGATGTCCCGGTGATTGCCACAGCCTTCCAGTTCTTTGATGCGAACCTGGCTGGCAGAAAAAGCAAATTCCATCACGCAACCATCCCCGCTGGTTTTGTAATGCGCAAGATTTGTCCCCACAAATTTTGCCTCGCCTTTTAATTCTCCTTTGCAGGTCCCCTGGTCTTTTTCAAAATGCACAAAGAACTGCATTCTGGATCCGTCTTTCCAATCCCTTACAGAAACGAAATTGCGTTTGTCCTGCACATAATCTCCGCTGAACTTGTGTTTACGTGGCAGGGTGTCGATGGGATTGTAAACCAACGCGCTTGATTTTGGTTCATTGGATTCTGTCAGGATCAGGGTAAAAACACCGGCGCTGTTGAATACATAGGCTTCCTTTTTATAAAAAACCTGTCCTTCTATTTTGCGCTGGCGCAGGATCGTTAGGGTATACTTACTGTCCATGGTCGCCAGCCAGGTTATATGCGATTCGCCATCCAATACGATTAAAGGTTTTGCAACCACAAATTTTTCGGAGTTATCAAAACACAACACATAGAGTATTTTTTTGCCCGGGCTCAGGGCTTTGATAAAAATATAGGTCTCTTCATTTTTTGTGCCGGTTTTACCCACCGGAAACAATTTAGGTTTAATGCTTTTCCCAAAGGACCTGACCAGGACAGAGTCGGGCACAAATTGAGTGAATACAGTATGCGCGATCTCCAGCGAATCTGATCTTTTTCGGGCCAATACCGTATCTGAAAATTGCACAGGTAATTTGATGGGCTGAAAATATTCAATGAATTGATGAACGTCTACGGGCTCATTGCCGGCCAAACTGACTTTTTTACTTTTACAGGCGGATACCAACACAAAAGATGCGATAAACAGAAGCTGTTTTACCATACGCGACGCCATTAAAGTCATTTGGAGCCGTAAAAATAACCATTCACCCCGAACAAGGCAGAAATAATTTTTCCGGGTTTCAAGTTTTATTTTTAGATTTGTCTAAAATTAAATTTAGACAATTTGAAATATTCAGCCAGCAAAGAGAATTACCTTAAAGCGATCTACCACCTGCAGCATGAGTCGGGAATGGTAAGCACCAATGCAGTTGCTGCCGCCTTGCAGACACGCGCCGCCTCGGTTACAGACATGCTGAAAAAATTAAAATTGCAGAAACTGGTGATCTATGAAAAGTATAAAGGATTTAAGTTGACGGCTGAAGGAAAAAAAGTCGCCATCCGAATCATCCGCAAACACAGGCTCTGGGAATATTTCCTGGTCGAAAAGCTGCAATTCGGCTGGGATGAAGTGCATGAAGTAGCCGAAGAACTGGAACACATCAGCAGTAAAAAATTAATTGACCGGCTCGACAGTTTTCTTGATTTCCCCCAGACGGACCCTCATGGGGATCCTATACCCGATAGTCAGGGGAAATTCAATACCACCAGGCAGCAGAGCCTGCTGGAAATACCATTAAACAAGCCAGCGCTGGTTTCCGGGATTGCCGGGCAAACCAATGAGATGCTGGAACTGTTGCAGCATAAGCATATCGGCATCGGCACACGCATCGAGATCAGGAAAAAATTCCCTTTTGACAATTCCATTGAATTAAAAATCCCGAATAAACCCATCATCACCCTGAGTGAGCAGGTTGCGCGGAATATACTGGTTAAAGATGAACACTAAATTTCAAAGAGATCTTTCCCTCAGCGAGGTGCACGGCACGGTCAACACCACGGTTGGCGGCCCCTGGTGGAGACAATTGTTTGTATTCTTCGGCCCTGCCTACCTGGTAAGCGTAGGTTATATGGATCCCGGCAACTGGGCAACTGATCTTGCCGGGGGCAGTCATTTTGGATATGCCCTGATCTGGGTTTTGCTGATGAGCAATCTCATGGCCCTGCTGCTGCAGAATTTGTCGGCCCGCCTGGGCATCGTTCGCGGAAGGGACCTTGCGCAGGCTAACAGGGAGGCCTACCCGAAATATGTAAATTGGGCGCTTTATCTGCTTGCAGAAATTGCCATTGCGGCCTGCGATCTCGCGGAAGTACTGGGGATGGCCATCGGTATCCAGCTTCTGACCGGCCTGCCGCTGGTGTACGGCGTGGCGATCACTGTTTTGGATACATTTCTTCTCCTGTTCCTGCAGCGCCTGGGCATGAGAAAGATGGAAGCTTTTATCCTTGGTCTCATCGCGGTAGTGGGGTTGTCTTTCCTGACCGAAATCATGCTCGCGAAACCAAACCTGGCCGAAATTGCCACCGGCCTGGTTCCCAGCCTTCCGGGTAAAGAAGCTTTGTATATCGCCATCGGCATTATCGGCGCAACCGTCATGCCCCACAACCTTTACCTTCACTCTGCCCTCGTTCAAACCAGGAAGATTCAGAAAGGCGATGCTGCCGTGAGACGGGCGCTCAAACTCAACTTCCTCGACAGCGCCATCGCGCTGAATCTTGCCTTTTTTGTAAACGCCGCCATCCTGGTGCTGGCAGCTACGGTATTTTTTAAGACGGGCAGAACCGAAGTGGCCTCTATCAAGGAAGCACACCAGTTGCTGGCTCCGATGCTGGGCTCCAGCCTGGCGCCAAAACTTTTTGCCATTGCGTTGATCGCTGCCGGACAAAGTTCCACCATTACCGGAACGCTGGCCGGACAAATTATTATGGAAGGCTATCTGCAGTTGCGCATCAACCCAGTGTTGAGAAGATTGCTCACGCGTTTGCTCGCCATCATTCCGGCGATCCTGGTCATCAGCATCGCCGGAGAAAAACAAGTGGATGCTCTTTTGCTGTTCAGCCAGGTGATCCTGAGTGTGCAGCTTGGCTTTGCCATCATTCCACTGATCCATTTCGTGAGCGATAAAAAAACGATGGGACAATTTTCCATCGGCCGCCTCATGAAAGGTATGGCCTGGATCGTCGCATCCATCCTGGTTTACCTGAATATTAAATTGGTCATCGAAGAAGCTGCAGGCATTTTTGGGCAGCCAGGTCATGAAACGGGAAAATTTCTCATCATTGCCGGAGGTTTGGTGGCCATTGCTTTGCTCGTGTACATTTTTCTCCATCCCTGGATATCCAAACAAAAACAGCCTACATCCATCCAGATGCATGGCCAGGCCGCCAGTCTTTGGAACCTGGAAAGTCCCAGTTTCAAGCAGATTGCCGTCGCATTGGACTTCAGTGATCATGATGAAAAATTGCTGGCCTTTGCCATCGGTCAGGGAAACAAAGAGAGCACCTATCTGCTCCTGCATATCGTGGAAAGTGCTTCGGCAAGAATGCTCGGGAAAGAAAGTGATGATTATGAAACCAGGAAGGATGAAGAAAGACTGGAAGCCTATAAGGCGCAACTTGAAAAGCGGGGCTTTCACGTGAACACACGCCTCGGATTCCAGTTTCGCACAAGGGAGATCGCCAGGATCGTAAAAGAAGAGTCCGCCGACTTATTGGTGATTGGCGCGCACGGACATACAGGCATCAAAGATTTTATTTACGGAGAAACCGTAAATAGCGTAAGACATGAATTGAAAATACCGGTTTTGATCGTGCATTTGTAAGCAGAAATGACAGATGGCTGTTGGCAGATGGCCGTTGGGAGATGACAGATGACAGATGGTCGTTGACCGTTGGTTGTTAGTCGACTTCAAGAGTAAATCACAAATACAATGTAGATTTATTACTTATAGTCGATCAACAACTAACGGCCATCTGTCATCTGTCATCTGCTAACGACCACGCACGCTACTTATTCGATTTCAGTAAATGCTTTAACCGGCTGAATGTTTCTGGTTTAATATTCAAATACGACGCGAGGAATTTTTGTGGCACGCGCTGGAGCAGGTCGGAATTATCCCTGATAAAGCGAATGAATCGTTCATGGGAACCATAACGTACACGGTCATATTCCCAGTGTTCATTGGAAATAAACTGATGGGTGATGACCATCCTGCCCAGGCGCTCGATTTTAGGAACAGCGAGGTACAGGTCTTCGAGGTTTTGTTTTGAAATGGAAATGAAAATGCTCGGCTCAATGGTTTCAACAACATAGGCCGAGGGCAAACCAGTGGTGAATGATTCAAAACAGCAGATAAACTCATTTTCCTTGGCGATATGCGTTACCATTTCTTCTTTATTCTTCAGGAAGTACTTACGCGCAAGACCGCTCGCGACAAAATTCATGTAACGGTCCACTTCACCCTCTCTGGTCAACAGCTCACGCTTGCCAAATTCACGCACTTCCAGCATTTGGGCCAGAATGGAAAATTCTTCTTCACTCAGCGCGACATATTTTGAAACAAATTGACGTGCTATGTCAAGCATCTGCATAGGGATTGTATTTTGGCAAAGCAATGTAAAAAAGTTAATTGGTTGAATACAAAAATTTTGTACGAGCGGCGAAATTGACCATAATAATTTTCATTGCATAACTGCATTCGACATTGGTACACCTTGAAAAGTCCCGCTTTTTTAATTCACTCAATATATGTAGGTTTGCTGCCTTTAGATTTTGTTAAAATTCGATCTATGTCACAGAAAATTAAAGTTTTACATCCTGTCGTTGAATTGGACGGCGATGAAATGACCCGCATCATCTGGAAATTCATTAAAGATAAACTGATATTACCTTACCTCGAAATAGATATAAAATATTTTGATCTTGGAATTGCGTTCCGTGATAAGACCAATGATCAGGTAACTATCGACGCGGCCCATGCCATCCAGGAACACGGTGTAGGTATCAAATGCGCCACCATCACGCCCGACGAAGCGCGCGTAGAAGAATTCAAACTGAAGCAGATGTGGAAGAGCCCAAACGGCACCATCCGCAATATTCTTGACGGAACTGTTTTCCGGGAACCGATCGTGATCTCCAACATTCCAAGACTGGTCAGCAACTGGACCGCGCCGATCATTGTGGGTCGTCACGCATTCGGAGATCAGTATCGCGCTACCGATACCGTTATTAAGGGAAAAGGCAGGCTGACGATGACCTTTACACCCGAAGATGGCAGCGAACCGCAGGTTTTTGAAGTATTTAATTTTAAAGGCGGCGGTGTTGCATTGAGCATGTACAATACCGATGAAAGCATCAAAGGTTTTGCAAGAAGTTGTTTTAACATGGCACTCAGTAAAAAATGGCCACTCTATCTCTCTACAAAAAATACTATTCTGAAAAAATACGACGGGAGGTTTAAGGATATTTTTGAAGAGATCTACAAAGCAGAATTCAAACAGCAATATGTTGAGGCCGGAATCGTATATGAACACAGGCTGATCGATGACATGGTAGCCAGTGCACTGAAATGGAATGGAAATTTCGTCTGGGCTTGCAAGAACTATGATGGAGATGTGCAAAGCGATTCAGTAGCACAGGGATTTGGATCACTGGGGCTCATGACTTCGGTATTGATCACACCTGATGGAAAAATAATGGAAGCCGAAGCTGCTCATGGCACAGTCACGAGGCATTTCCGTGACCATCAGGCGGGGAAGCCTACCTCTACAAATCCGATCGCCTCTATTTTTGCCTGGACCAGGGGTCTTGCCTTTCGCGGCAAACTCGACAATAACAAGGAACTCATTCGCTTCAGTAATAATTTGGAGGCGGTGTGTATTGAAACGGTAGAGAGTGGAAAAATGACCAAGGATCTGGCTGTGTGCATCCACGGAAATAAAGTGGAGCATGGTAAACACTACCTCTACACGGAGGAATTTCTGGATGCTATTGATGAGAATCTTAAGAGGAAAATGAATTAAGAAAAGATGATCGATGGCCGTTGGCAGATGGCCGGCCCCGAATGACAAATAATTAGAATAATTCGGTCAACGATCAACGGCCTTCGGCCATCGTTTACAATAAGATTTTTGTCAAAACAAACCCCACTACAACAGCGACCGTTACAGCAACCAGCCCAGGTCTTATAAAACTATGGTTCACAATAAACCGGCCGATCCGTGTGGTTCCGGTGCGATCAAAATTAATGGCAGCCAACAGCGTTGGATAGCCCGGCAAAACAAAATCACTATTTACCGTGGGAAACATGGCGATCAGGCCCGGATGGCTGATACCCAGCACAAGTCCGAGCGGCATCATCGTTTTGGTGGTGGCTGCCTGGCTGAACATGAATACGCCCATCAGGAATATGGCAATGGAAAAGGTCCAGGGATGCAGTTTGGCGATATCCCCCATCGTATGTTCGATCAGCGCCTGATTATGGCTGATAAAAGTTGAGCTCATCCACACCACACCGAAAACAGCCACCACCGCCGAAGCCATGGATGTGAACAGGCTGGCCTTTACCACCTCGGCGGGACTGGTTCTACTGAAGGCCATCATCAAAGCAGCGCCGGTCAGTGTTAAAATCTCAATGATCGTTGCGGTAGTCAGCGTTCCATCGGCGCGAACACTTAGGTTCGCAATACCCGCTCCAACCCGCGGCACCATCGACGGAAAAGATCCCGCCAACACAATGAAAAGTATGGTCAAGCCAAAAATGAGCACTGCTGTTTTGGCACCGGGTCTTATGGCAGGGCTCTTTCCTGTTTGCCCGGCATCAATGGATCCGGCAAAAGCAGGGTCTTTCATCCTTTCGATAAAAACAGGATCCTTTTCGAGGTCTTTGCCCATCCTGAGTACAGATACTGCGCCGGCCAGAACGCCAATAAGACAAGAGGGAATACCAATCATCATGATGTCGACTGCAGCGCCGGGATAGGCCAGTATGGTGGCCAGTGCAGCCGTTGCGGCCGACATCGGGCTGCCGGTAAGCGCAAGATGCGATGCCACTACCGAAATGCTCAGCGGCCTTTCTGGCCGGATGCGTTTTTTCGCCGAGACTTCGGATATGATCGGCAGCATAGAGTATACAATATGGGAAGTGCCTGCAAATAAGGCAAGGCAAAAAACAACCAGCGGGCCGATAAATATGATCTGGGATGGGTGTTTGCGAATGATCTTTTCGGCTATACCTACCAGGTAGTCTACCCCCCCGGCAGCCTGTAATGTGGCTGCAGTGGTTACGATGGACAGTATGATCAACATGACGTCGATCGGCGGTTCCGTCGGCCGCATGTGAAAGAACAGGATGAACAGCAGTAATCCCGCCATGCCCATCAGGCCCAACCCGATTCCTTTCATGCGCGATCCCAGCAGGATGGCAGTCAATAAAATGATGAGTTGAATCCAGATCATGGCAACAATGATAATCAGAAAGCACAATATAAAAAAGCCATCCTGAGAACAGGACGGCCTCTAACGATTGCTTGCCATATAAAAAAACTTATTTCTTCTTTTTTGTAGAATCAGCTTTAGCCTTGATGGTATCAATGGCAGCCTTAGCTGTAGAATCAATGGTTGATTTAGCAGAATCAGAGATAGCCTTTACAGTATCCGTAGCGGCTTTAGCAGTAGAATCGGCTGCGGCATCAGAAGAGGAACCGTTACAGGCTGCAAATGCACCTACGGCTAATACTAATAAGAGCTTTTTCATTTTAATCATTTTTTGGTTTTTAAATTGAATGGTTTAACATTAATACCGATAACCAAAATAAGTAACCCGGCCGTCCCACCAAAAATGCATATAAATAAGTTTAATATATAACTAATCTAAAATGAGCATAAAATATATTTAATTCCTTTTTTTTTCTTACCAATTGGGTTACGAATCTTTAATTTCGGTATTAAATAGAGCATTTGCGTGGGCACAGCGAACAATGAACAAGCCTTATTGAAAGGACTGGCACAAAACGACAGGGTGGCTATAGAAACCATTTATAAACAACATTATAATATGGTTCAGACCTTGGTACTCAGCAACAACGGCAATAAAGAAGACGCTAAGGACATTTTCCAGGAAGCCATGATCGTTCTCTACGAGAAGACCAAAACAAGGAGCTTTGAACTTAACTGCCTGATCAAGACCTATGTATATTCGGTGAGCCGCCGGTTATGGCTTAAACGATTGCAGCAGGCCCAAAAGACGGCCCCGGAGCCTGAAAACCTTGAATCAATGGTTCCGGTTGAAGAGGATATGGAAATGCATGAACAGAAAAATGCCGATTTCCTGCTTATGGAACAGGCGATGCAGGAATTGGGAGAGCCCTGCAAAAGTTTATTGGAATCCTACTATCTCCAGAAAAAAAGTATGGTGGAAATAGCAGGAGATTTTGGATATACGAATGCAGACAATGCTAAGAACCAGAAGTACAAGTGCCTGATGAGACTAAAAAAAATATTCTTCGACCAATATAAAAACACCAAAAGTGATGCAAGAAATCGCAATGCTTGATTCCGTGGAGCGCTACATCAGGGGCGAAATGCTACCAGAGGAAAGGATTTTCTTCGAACAGCTTCGCAAAACCAACCCGGCTGTAGACCAACTGCTGGTAGAACATACCATTTTCCTGGATCAAATGAACCATTTCGGCGATACAAAAAAGCTAAAAACCGACTTGCAGGAAATCCACAATAAATTAACTGAGGCCGGCGCCATTCAGGAACCATCTGACACCAAGGTCGTAAGACTGTGGAGAAGGTATAAACGGGTCGTAGCTGTTGCGGCTTCTATTGCCGGTGTGACCGCCTTATCCATCAGCGGATTGGTATCACACCTTTCGCCGAAGGCAGATAACAGGTATGTAGAACAACTGAGCCGCAAGGTTTCCATCCTTGAACAAAAACAAACTACCCTGACCAATACGCTTACCGCAAAGATCAACGAGGCAAAGACAGCAAGGCCGTCTTCGCCCAGTTCTGATGGTCCGGTAAAAGTTGGCGGCACCGGCTTCCTCATTGATGGGAAAGGTTACCTGATCACCAATGCACATGTTGTAGATAACGCGACGGCGGTAACCGTTCAAAACAATAAGGGGCAGGAATTCAGTGCCAGGATCATTTTCATTGACCTCATTTCGGATCTTGCATTTATTAAAATAGCAGATGACAATTTTAAACCCCTCGGCACCCTGCCTTATGGCATCAGCAAAGCAACCGCCGACCTGGGCGAGCAGATCTTTACCCTTGGTTACCCGCGCGATGAAATTGTTTATGGCGAAGGGTATATGAGCGCCAAGACAGGTTATGGTGGCGACACCCTCGCCTGCCAGATCGCGGTAGCTGCGAATCCCGGTAATAGCGGTGGGCCTGTACTAAACAGGAATGGCGAAGTGGTGGGCATTTTAAGTACCCGCCAGGTAAAAGCTCAGGGCGTGGTGTTTGCTATCAAGTCAAAAAATATTTTCCGCGCATTGGATTCGCTCAGGAGTGATAGCACCCGTAAGGACAGTACAATAAATGACCTGAAGATCTCCACGAACTCCACCCTCAAAGGAGTGGATCGTATACAACAGATCAAAAGGATTGAAGACTGTATTTTTATTGTAAAAAGCTACTAGAAGGGATCGCGGATGTTGCTCAAACTTTCCACAAATTCTTAGGATATTCCCCTGCCTCAATGAGACGGTTTAGGCTTTGCTGTACTTCAGGCGCATCCTCCTTATAGGTAACGCCAAACCATTGCGCGGATGTAGGAATGATCCTGATCTTGCCTTTTCCCCCAGCAATAAACCGGTCCCCGATAATGGGAATGAAAAATTCAGACTTTGGATCTTCTATACTTTTTGCGAGAAATTCATTAAATATTTTTTCGATAAAAGGAAAAACAGAAGGGTCGAAACACCAGAAATTCATCGACACTTTTGAATCATCCGGGACTTCAAATTTCCGGTCCCCCTCTTCATAAGTTATTTTCCCGTTTTTGTCCCGGTAAATCTTCGTTCGTTCTGAAATGGAGATCAGGTTGTTGTCCGCATCCACTTCGCAAACTCCCCTGCTTACAGATCCATTATCAGAAAGTGTCTTAGCCAATTCATAACCGATGATGCTGTAAAGATCGGGCCTGATCTGTCGGGTCAGGAATTCATACGCCATCTTGAAAGCATCAAGTCCATAAAAATCATCCGCATTGATCACCGCAAAAGGTTCCTGAACAGCATTTCTTGCACACAATACCGCATGGGCCGTTCCCCATGGCTTGGTTCTCCCGGCCGGAACCTGGAAATTGCCTATAAAATCGCCGAGCCGCTGGTAGACATAGCCTGTGGCAACTTTGCCTTTTAGCTTCGGTTCAAAAATGGCTTTGAAATTCTCTGCAAAATCTTCCCGTATAATGAATACAACCTTTTTGAAACCCGACCTGATCGCATCAAATATCGAATAATCCATGATCGTTTCGCCTGCCGGACCAAAGCCTTGAATCTGTTTCATACTTCCATATCTTGAAGCCATGCCTGCAGCCAGGATTAAAAGAGTTGGTTCCATTTACCTTAATTTTAATTTTGAGCACGAAAATAAAAAATAATGGCCTCACCAGAAATTGTTTTATGCTGACCGTGGAAACCATGCCCATCTGTGTAGAACAGATATCCGTTGATGAATGGACATCGGCTGTTTTTAAAAAAAACCATCTGGAAGTAGAGGTACTGCGATTGGATAAAATTCATCCTGTTATTTCTGGCAACAAATGGTTCAAATTAAAATATCATCTCGCCGAAGCCCTTGATGGCAAATATACGACACTTGTCACCTGGGGTGGCGCTTATTCGAATCATATTGTCGCAACTGCTTTTGCGGCCAGGTCGGCGGGATTGCGATCAGTTGGCATAGTAAGAGGAGAACGGGCAATGCATCTATCACATACACTTCAGTCTTGTGAAACCCTTGGAATGGAATTGCATTTTATTCCCCGCGATGCCTATGCGAAGAAAGATGATCCCGCTTCGCTCGCGGGCATGACAAAAAAATTTCCTGCTGCATATTTTATACCCGAAGGAGGATCTGGTGAAAAAGGGATCAGGGGTTCCATGGAAATACTTTCTACGATTCAGCTGCAGCAATATACGCACCTGGCCTGTGCGGTTGGCACAGGCACTATGTACAGAGGCCTCGTCAATGCTGCCTTTTCGGGGCAGCAGGTGATCGGTATTGCCGTGCTGAAGGGGATGCGCGATCTGTTGATTGATGGCATGATCAGCCATGACTATCATTTTGGCGGATACGCAAAGCGAACGGATGAACTCATCGCATTCATGAATGCCTTATACCTGGAATCCGGAATTCCAGTTGACTTTGTGTATAATGCAAAACTGTTCTACGCCGTGAAGGACCTTGCAAACAAAAACCATTTTCCGCCAGGGAGCAGAATCCTGATCATCCACAGCGGCGGACTGCAGGGAAACTTGTCTTTGCTGCCCCGAACGCTGAACTTTTAAAAATGGGCTTGGATTTTGTGTCTTCCCGTATCTTTGTTCATCATAAAGTCTAAAAGACCATATATAAGTACATGCGCTTAATTCTTGCCCAGCTCTTATTGTTTGTTCTTTTGGTACAAGATGTAGCGGGTCAGGATACACTTCCGAAGTTTTCTGCCGTTATGAAGGCCAACGGCAAGATCATCATCAGTTGGCATAATATTTACTCTACGGTCAATCAAATCAGCATCCAGCGTTCTAAAGACAGCTTAAAGAATTTCACTACGGTGCTCACGGTTCCTGACCCGACGATTCCTGAAAATGGTTTCGTAGACAGTAAGTCGGCAGGGCCCGATATGTATTACAGGTTGTTTATCCTGCTGGAAAACAGCAAATACACTTTTTCAAAATCAAAGCGCGCAATACCAGAAGCCATTGCACCGGCCTCCAAAATGGAACAGGCCGAAGAAGAAAGCAATATCCAGAAAGTGGCCAACCAGCGCATCTTTGACTTCACGGACAATGGCAACAGACAAAAACCCCGAATCGTTCTTCCCAATAAGATCAGCGAGCCGCCACCCATAGAAGTTGAAAAAACCATCTTCATCAAACAAAACGATTCCGTCATCGGCGAGCTACCGGGCAACATGGTACGCCGGTTCAGGGACTCCATTCTTAACAAAACAAAAGATACGCTGCTGTTTGTTCATGCCGACACAATACTCATCAAACCCTTTGTTGCAAAAGAGGTTTATAAAATCTCTGTTTATGTTTTTGCGGCAAAGGATGGAAATGTAAACATATCACTCCCCGATGCAGCCCGGAAAAAATACGCAATAAGATTCTTCGAACAGGACAATGCCCCCTTGTTTGAAGTGAAGGACATTAAGGATCCGCAGCTCGTATTGGATAAAGCCAATTTTGTACACGCAGGATGGTTCCGGTTCGAATTGTATGAAGATGGCAGGCTGAAAGAAAAAAACAGATTGTTTATTCCGAAAGATTTTTAGCTATCCCGGACAATGCCCGACATTTTTGACACTTGTTGTCTACTTTCTTATTCCTTATTTCTAATTTCTTATTCCTTATTTCCTACGATCTGATCTCCGCTTCGAATACCCACGCAAAATTCTTTTTGACCGATTCCTTGACCGCTTCAATATTTGTTTTTGAGCCAAGCTCTTTCTCTATAGATGTCACCTGCTTCTCCTGAATTCCGCAGGGTATGATATGATCAAAAAAGGAAAGATCGGTGTTCACATTCAAGGCAAATCCATGCATGGTGATCCATCGGCTGCATCGGACGCCGATGGCGCAAATTTTTCTTCCCCTTCCGGGAATTCCGGGTTCGATCCAAACCCCCGTTTCGCCGGCCGAACGTTCACCCACGATGCCATATTCAGCGAGCGTAAGAATAATAACCTCTTCGAGATTGCGCAGGTATTTGCCAATATCGGTGCTGAACTTTTCCAGGTCCAGGATCGGATAGCCAACAATTTGTCCCGCTCCATGAAAAGTAATGTCCCCTCCCCTGTTTGTTCTGAAAAATTGGATGCCGCGAGCATACATTTCCTCCTCATTGATCAATACGTTCCCGATATGTCCGCTCTTGCCAAGTGTGTACACCGGAGGATGTTCGACAAAAAGCAAATGATGCTCTGTAGCTGGTTCTTCATGGTCTTCAGCAACAAATGGCTGTACCAGCATCTTTCGGCCGATATTTTTTTGCAGCAGCTGTTCCTGCAAATCCCAGGCCTGCTGATACTCCATTCTGCCTAAATCCCGAAACGATATCTCCTGCCTTGCCATAGATTGTTGTTAATGATGCGAAGCTTATCCATGGCAAATTTACTTAGAAAGCACCAACTTCTTATTTTTGCATAAACAAGCAGTATGGTCAACGAAACGGAGAGGGAAGAGGATATGGACGAGGTGGCAGAACCTTCGGAAGAATTGTACGAACGACTAACGATCAAAGTGGATCTTGGCCAGGAGCCTTTTCGGCTGGACAAATTTCTGACGGCGCGCATCGAACATGCTTCCCGCAACAAAATTCAACAAGCTATAGAGACGGGCCGGGTCTTGGTCAACAACAAAACGGTCCAATCCAACTACAAGATCCGCCCTGCAGACGATATCGTCCTGTATTCCGACAAACAACCCCATGTAGAAGAAATTATTCCGGAGAAAATCCCCCTGAATATTGTTTATGAAGATGACGAACTGATGATCATCAACAAGCCGCCCGGCCTTGTCGTACATCCTGCTTCCGGGAATTATACCGGTACATTGATCAACGGCGTCGCCTATTACCTGCAGGAAAAAAACAAAGAGATCACTGAAACGGTTCTGCCCCGTTTTGGACTTGTACACCGGATCGACAAAAATACCAGTGGCCTGATGGTGCTGGCCAAGACGGCAAATGCGGTCTCAGGACTGGCCAAACAATTTTTCAATCACACGATGACCAGGGAGTATGTGGCCCTGGTATGGGGTGATCTTGCCGAAGACACAGGTACGATCATCGCGCATGTGGGCAGGCACAAACGATTCAGAAAACAGTTTGAAGCCTATCCCGATGGTGAGACGGGCAAAGACGCCATTACCCATTACAAAGTGCTGGAACGGTTCGGCTATGTATCGCTGGTACAATGCGTACTGGAGACGGGCCGCACACACCAGATCAGGGTCCACATGAAATCTATCGGTCATCCGCTCTTCAATGACGATACCTATGGCGGTGACAAAATTGTGAAAGGAACGATTTTTACCAAATACAAACAGTTCGTCGACAACTGTTTTGCGCTCTGTCCCAGACAGGCATTGCACGCCAAGACCATCGGTTTCATTCATCCCGCCACACATAAAGCCATGCTATTTGACAGCGATCTACCCGATGACATGAAAAACGTTATTGATAAATGGAGGGCATATATTGGCACGAGGAAGTAGAGCGAACTATTTTGGAAACAGCATCTTATAATCGACGCTGATCTTTCCCTTGGAAATATCGTCGAGTTTTCCTTTGAGGAGTTTTCTTTTGAGTGGTTTCAGGTAGTCAATGAATAATTTCCCTTCAATATGATCGTATTCATGAAGGATGACCCTTGCCGTAATGCCATTAAAAGTCTTCACATGGTGCTCAAACAGTTCATCAACATATTCCATGGTTACTTCTTCATTCCGGATAATATCTTCCCTGATCTTGGGAATAGATAAACAGCCTTCGTTGTAAGGCCACTCCACCCCGTTCAGTCCCTTGATTTTAGCATT
>DATHGW010000497.1:0-4005 GCA_035317445.1 Puia sp. | reverse complement strand
AGAGGTAGGAACCCAGCCTCATCGTTCCGCCTTTGGCAGTAATTTTTTTCTGGGTTTCCATCAGGTCAATCACCGGAATAGGTGTATCGGGCTGCATTTCGGTGGAATGCGCCTGCCGCAATCCCAATACATTGCGCGCGAATTCGATCACCGCCATCTGCATACCCAGACAGATGCCAAAGAAAGGCAATTTGTGTTCCCTGGCATACTTCACCGCGATGATCTTTCCTTCTATTCCCCGATGTCCAAAACCCGGAGCGACCAGCAGTCCGTCGAGGTTACAGAGTTTTTCGGATACGTTCTCATCCGTAATGAATTCACTGTGCACGTTCACGATCTGCACCTTGCATTCGTTCATCGCACCGGCATGCACAAAAGCTTCGAGAATGGATTTGTATGCATCCTGCAGCTCGATGTATTTTCCGATGAGGCCAATGGTCACTTTGCTTTTGGGATATTTCAGCTTATCCAGGAATTCCTTCCATTTTCCGAGTTCGGGTTCATGGTAATTGCTGATGTTTAATTTTTTCAGACAGATCAGGTCCAATTTCTCTCTCAGCATGGCCAGCGGCACTTCATAAATGGTGGGCGCATCAGCGGCTTCGATAACGGCTTCCTGTTTTACGTTGCAAAACAGCGCAATTTTCTTTTTGATCTCTGCCGAGAGCGGCTCTTCGGTACGACAAACGATCACATCGGGATTCACACCTTCCTGGCTCAATAATTTTACGCTGTGCTGGGTGGGCTTTGTCTTGAGTTCCTTGGCAGCCCTCAAATAAGGGATCAGCGTGAGGTGCACGACCACACAATCCTCTTCTTCCATTTCCCATTGCAATTGCCGAACGGCTTCAATAAAAGGTAATGATTCAATATCGCCCACGGTTCCGCCAAGCTCGGTCAGAATGATATCGTATTCATTATTCTGACCCAGCATCAGCATCCTTCTTTTGATCTCATCGGTTATATGAGGAACCACCTGCACGGTTTTGCCCAGGTAGGCACCTTCCCTTTCTTTATTGATCACCGTTTGATAGATCCTGCCGGTGGTGACATTATTTGCCTGCGAAGTGAAAATATTAAGGTATCGCTCATAATGACCAAGGTCAAGATCCGTTTCAGCCCCATCCTCTGTTACATAGCATTCACCATGTTCATAGGGATTCAGCGTACCCGGATCCACATTGATATATGGATCGAATTTCTGGATGGTTACCCTGAGCCCCCTTGCCTGTAATAATTTGGCCAGAGAAGCCGCGATGATCCCTTTTCCAAGTGAAGAAGTAACACCGCCGGTAACAAAAATATATTTAGCCATAAATGGGAAGTATGTATTGATTAAAAATTAAATATTTGGAACGGGAATAAAGGTGACCTGAGGAAAAACAACAAGGACAATTCCCAGAAGGTCATACAAAACTATGTAAATTTTTCTAACCACGAAAAAGAGCGAAAAGGTTGTGGATAAATAGGCATTTTCTTTGAAAAGTCCTTCGGATAAACGATATTTCTATCGTGATTTCCATGCACTTTCTATCCTTTTTATATTCAAAAAACAGATTATGAAAAATTCATTGGCCCTGCTGATGGTCCTGCTCGCCACTGCATCGTTGCGTGCCCAAAAAATGGTCTGTTGTGCTCCTTCTGCGACCGAAGCCTTTGCACAACTCGCGTCTGACAAGGATTTCGTGATGAGTCACCGGGAACCGCTGCCCTTTCACTTCAACAGCGCTGAGGGTAATGCGATCGTATTTAAGGCAGCTGATGGCAGCGACGCCTATGGCTGGGAGATCAAATCAACGACCCAAACGAACAATTATTTATTTGTTTTTCATGAATGGTGGGGGCTGAATGATTATATCAAAGAAGAAGCAGAAACCCTGTGGAAAGATATTGGCAACGTGAACGTGATCGCCGTGGATCTCTACGACAGGAAGGTAGCATCGACCTCGGAGGATGCCGTTAAATATGTTCAGGCTGTGACTACGGAAAGGGCGCAGGCCATCATTAAAGGGGCGATCGCTTACGCTGGCCCGAGGGCAAAAATTTTCACCATCGGATGGTGTTTTGGCGGTGGATGGAGCCTGCAGGCCTCGATTTTGGCCGGAACCCAGGCAGCTGGCTGTGTGATGTATTATGGTATGCCGGAAAAGGATGTGGACAAGCTCAGGGCCCTGCACGCAGATGTATTGGGCCTGTTTGCAAACAAGGACAAGGGCATTACACCCAAAATAGTCGATGAATTTGCAGAGAATATGAACAAAGCAGGTAAGCAACTGGTGATATTTAGGTATGATGCGCTTCATGCGTTCGCCAATCCAAGCAATCCGGGTTTTGACAAGACAGCCAAAGAGGATGCCTATAGGCATGCCATCGCGTTCTTAAAAGAAAGAATGAAATAATACTATTTCATCTGCGAAAGCAAATAAGGTGAAATGATGCGGAAAAATGTGGGCTTAAGCGTGATGGTATTGGCAATAATTTCTGTTTGCCTGGTTATTTCCGTCTTATTCTGTTTTACGACGTGAAAAATGGTAATCGCAGCAATCTCCAGGATCAGCACCAGTCTGCTCAGGTTTCTTTTCATAGTCTACGGTATTTTAAACACCTTGCCGCCAAGGTTTTAGGGGGTTTATTAATGATAAACGAAATGCCATGAAGATTATTTTGTGTTAAATTGACGCGAAAAAGATAAGGAATTGATTATCAATGAATATTTCTGCGAACCCGATCTAAGGATTAACCCTTAGTGTACAGAAGGGTTTATCTACTAAATTCACTGAACAATTCGTGAACTTGCTGAATCTATGAAGTACGCCCTCTTGGTTTTCTTTTGCAGCCTCGTTTTTTGCTCCAGAGCGATGGATAAAGATACAACGGGTAATTTTTTTTTGGGGTTCAGCAAGAAAGTTATTAGTCTCTCTAAGGAGTCCAATCCCAGAAATTCTCTGTTTCCCGGATATTTTGAAGTAGTCGATGTTCGTCCGGACACGGCAAGGATTGGACTGTATACAGATTGGTTCCTAAATATTAAGCGCCAAACGCTGTTCCCCGAGCCGGTTTCCAAGGCAATATCCTATTATCTGAACCGGTTCTCATCTAAGAACGCGGGCAATGATACATTCCGAGTCGTCATTAAAAAACTTTGGATTTCAGACCTGGTGATTGGCCATGAAGAGGAAATTGAAGATCCTGAACAATATCTCAGGAAAAGTCAAATGAGGCTAAAAGCAGAAATCTATTTGAAATCAAACGATAGGTATTTTGCATTAATACGATTTGACACATTGGCCCAATTCACTAAAAATGCTTTTTTTGACGAATCAAACGAAATGGCAAAGGTTTTGGATTCCATGATGGCAAGCATCTCGCACATTGATATCAACTGGAAACGCAGTTCAAAGAAAGCATTATACTGGTCTGAAATAGACGAATACAACAGGTCTGTATTTGAGTACAATATTTTTAAGGACTCTATTTTCAATCCGGGCGTATATCAAAAATTTGATGAATTCCGGAACAATGCTCCATCTTCAATAGGCTACGAACTCGTTAAGAAAAACAAGGGCTTTCTTTTGTATCTGAGAGACAAGAAAGGATTGACCTATTATACCCGCGACGTATGGGGAATTTGTCAAGGAAAAGATATTTATGTCATGGTCGAAGGGATGTTGTATAAGGCATCCAAAGAGGGCAACGCGCTATACTTATTGGGATCTAAGCAAATCGAGATGAAGGGCAGTTATCCAAAACGGTACCCTGGGGATCATGATTTTTCCGGTTCTAACCCGTTGTACCCTGCTCCTGGTCTCCTTGGTAACAAAACAAATACTGTTCCCATGTTTGTGGCTAAACCAACAAAAAAAATGCGGCCATTCTGTGTCGACATGGAGTCAGGTGAAGTATATTAGTCTTTCGCAATTTTCTCATAACTCGCCACCAAACCCTTGATCAGCGAAGAACTAAATCCCCGGTGCTCCATTTCATTCAGTCCGGCAATGGTACAGC
>DATHGW010000496.1:0-3263 GCA_035317445.1 Puia sp. | reverse complement strand
TTAAACAGCGTACCTTCTCTTTGCTCGGATTCGTAAAGCCTGGTGAACTGATCATCCAGGAAACTGTAGCTGAATGGATATTCTCCATTGTATCTTTTAAACTGCTGATCCGCGGCCGCGATGGCTTTTGGAGCGTCCCTGCCGGTGGTCTTTATGTAGATCGTCCCAAGCTCCCGGGGATAATAATAAAAAACTGCCGGACCGATCTTTTCTTTCATTGATGCGAAATGAAAATCTTTCATTACACCAATGATCGTTCCCCTGAGATGCCACATCCTGAATCGTTTGCCTATCGGATTTTTCATGCCCAGCTCCCGGACAGCAGCTTCGTTCAAAATAAAATGGGTCGTATCGTTAACCGCGCCGGTAAAACCTGATCCTTCCACCGTTTTCATGTTGAAGAAGGAAAGAAAATCCTTGTCTATCGCCATCGGGTGCACGATAAAGCTTTGGTTGGCTTCCTTTCCATCCCATTCATTATCCCCTGTAATACCGCCGATTTTCACAATGTCGGTATTTGAGCGGGTAACGCTAACTACGCCAGGCTTTTTTAATAACTCGGCTTTTACCGCATCGTATTCCCTGGTCATATCCCGCATCCAGAAAGAAAAAATATGTTCCTTGTCATAACCCAATTGTTTTGACCGGATATAATTTAATTGCCCTGTAATTACGATAGTACCGGTGATCAGTACGACAGAAAATACAAATTGAACTACGACCAGGATTTTGCGGAATGCCACATCGCTGACCCTTGCAGATATTTTTCCTTTGAGTGCTTTCAGGGGATCAAAAGAAGATAGAAGCAGGGCGGGATAAATGCTCGAGGACAGTAAAGTTCCCGCGATCGTCAATAAGATGACCAGCCAGATGCGCTGGTCAGAAAGGTTGAAGACAAGTTGCTTTCCGGACAATTGGTTGAATACCGGCACCAGCAGGAAAATCAAACCAAGCGCTAACAGTGCAGCCAGCAAAAACAACAGCGCAGTCTCCACAATGAATTGCACAAACAACTGCCCTTTGTTCGCGCCAACGATTTTGCGCATGCTGATTTCTTTTGCTCTTAGCATCGACCTTGCGGTGGACAGGTTGACATAATTGATACAGGCGATCACCAGGATCACCAAGGCAATAATGATAAATATCCTCACCGTTTCTATCCCGGCATTGGTTCCATCAGCCCGGTATAAATGCATCTTTGACAGTGGCAGCAATAAATATTCCGCATCAGTATCGTCTGATTTGTGTTTGATGTGGATCTGGAATAATTTGGCGCTCAGGTCTTTTAGCGAAGTGCCTGGTTTCAGGAGCAGGAAGGTCGTATAATCGAATTGGACAAAGTCGTCGTCCATCGGGCGATGGTATTCCAATAATTTTTTCGCCCTGAAACTCATGGGCATCAGCATGTCAAAGTTCAGGCTTGAGTTTTTTGGAAAATCATCGATTATGCCCGATACGGTAAAATTTATTTGATTGTCGGCTACGATTATTTTTCCCAGGGCATCCTCATGTCCGAAATACCTGAGGGCTGTTTTCCTGGTAATCACTACCGAATTGTCTTCCGGGAAAGGTTTTTCAGCATTGCCTTCAAGCAAGGGGAAATCGAAGAGCGAAAAAAATGAAGGGTCCGTAAAGGAGACCCTTTCATTTCCAAAAACCTTATCCTGGTATTTATACATGGAAAAGAACCTGTTGCCGTTGATGCGTACCTGATCCCTTACTTCGGGTAACTGCTGTTTTGCAAGCGGGCCGATGGGGGCCACCATATCCTCCCAGATCTGTCTGCTGGCGCCGGTGCCACCAAAGATCTCAACCCGGTAAATATCGGATGTCTTTTTGTGGAAACTATCGAAACTCAATTCATCCTGCACCCACAACAAGATCAGGATGCCGATGGTCAGCCCGACGGTTAATCCCGCAATATTGATGAAGGAATAGAACTTGTTTTTGCTGAGGTTGCGGTAAGCTGTTTTGAAATAGTTTTTTATCACGGCAATGAATTTGATATCCGCAAAGTTACGAGGTTGAGTCGGGAGTCAGGAGTCAGGAGTCAAAGGTATTGTCATTCCGATCGGAGCGAGGAATCAGTCATAAGGCGGCTTGCGGTAACTGCCGATTCCTCGCTCCGCTCTGAATGACAAGACTCCCGACTCAAAATCATTTCCCCGTTGCCAACCAGATCAAAGCATCTGAGAACATGCGGTTTTGAATGGGCTCGGTCAGCACCTGATCGCCGTGGCCCATATTCATGTAGACCATCTTGTATTTGGTATTTGTCCAAACGACCGGGAGGTCGCCGCTGAAAATGATGTCCTTTTTTCCTATCGGGTAATTAGAGGAGTCGAGCGAAAGCAGCACTTTTACATCTTTGTTTAATCTTGGGCTCGGTTTCCATTGATACCATTCATTGATGGGCGAGCGGTAGGAGGCGGGAAGATTCCTGGTCACAGGATGATTCGGATCGTCCACAACCAGTTTGGCCGGCAAAGGCGGCCAGTTGTTCGTGTAGAATACGGCACCGCCGAGGAAGTCGACGATCCACGGCCAATGGGTCTCCCTGTCGTTGTATCCCGATACATGAAAACCCAGCCACGCGCCGCCACCGGTCATGTACCGTTCAAAAGCCTTTCGCTCCTCTTCCGTATGCGGAAATTCGTTGATCCATATCACCACCTGATATTTCTTCAGATAAGCATCGTTGGTATTTGCCCAATCGGTCGTTGAATCGAATTGAAAATTCTTTTCTTTCGCCAGTTTTGTAAAGAAGGCCAGGGCGTCCCGTGCAAACTGTACATGATCGCGCTCAACGGTAGTGCTGTAAAAGGCAATCACCTTAAACCCGGGTTTCTGGGCTGATAGATGCGTTGTTGAAAATATTGCAACGAGCACGAGAAGTAATAGTCTGTTCATTGCCCCTTCCCTCCCCCTGCTGCCCAAAAAATGGCATTCCGGAACAGGGTCGTGTAAGCCTTGTTCTCAAACAGATCGGGGGAGTGCCCCATGAAAATATAAATATTGCGTGCGGCGACAGCCGGGTTAGTCCAGATCACAGGATGATCACCCATTTTGATCTTTGAGTCGGGCGTATACGAAGATTCATCCACACTCGCGATCACGTGCACGTTCTTGCGCGGACTTTTATTATATGTGTACCATTCGTCTTTTTCTATAGAGAATGAGGCGGGGATGTTGGCCATCGAGGGATGTTGTTTATCTTCTACGTTGACGGTGGCTTTCGCGAACCCCGCGATATAATTGTCGAA
>DATHGW010000495.1:0-2426 GCA_035317445.1 Puia sp. | reverse complement strand
GTCAGATGGCCTACTTTGTCCATCTGCAACCATTCCCGGTTATCGTTAAAAAAATGGAAAGGGGTGCGGGGATGTTTGCGATACCATAAAAAATAAAGTCCCGTGGAGATCAGCAACCCGCCGGCGATCTCAGTAATGACCACGCCTTTCAGGCGATCTGGATTGTATTGCGCAGAGGGCTCCAGGAATTTGTTCTGGGCGCGCATTTCCGGGACAAAGGAGATAAAAAAGACCAGTAAAAAGCAAGATTTGAGTAGGAAGTATCTTAATTTAATCATTGAATGCCATGTTAATGTCTTCCGGCCTTGAATCACCAACAATATTACACCATTTCCAAAAATGGATCAAACAGGAGGTTCTGGGTTCGCTTGTTTGATTGTTTCTAAAATTCAATATCTTCAATTTTTAAACTTAAACCGAGTTTTATGGATGCAGCTATCCAGGAGAAAGTGAGCGCGTGGTTAAATGGCAATTACGATCAGGATACTAAAAATGAGATACTCCGTCTTCAAAAAGAAAATCCCAATGAACTCATCGAGAGCTTTTACAGCAACCTCGAATTCGGTACCGGCGGACTTCGTGGTATCATGGGCGTTGGTACCAACCGGATCAACAAATATACCATCGGCATGGCCACCCAGGGCTACTCCAATTACCTTAAACAATCGTTTTCTTCACAAACCGTAAAGGTCGCCATCGCACACGACAGCCGCAACAACAGCCGTTTCTTTGCAGAAACCGCTGCTAAGGTATTTGCGGCGAATGGCATTAAGGTTTATTTGTTCCAGTCCCTGAGACCTACTCCCGAACTGAGTTTTGCCATCCGCTATCTTGGTTGCCAGGGTGGTGTGGTATGCACGGCCTCGCATAATCCCAAAGAATATAACGGTTACAAGGCCTATTGGAATGATGGGGGTCAGCTGGTTCCCCCGCATGACACGAATGTCATCAAGGAAGTGGAAAAAATAGCTTCGGTAGATGAGGTCAAGTGGAGTGGCGGCGAAGCCAATATTACCATTATCGGCAAGGAAGTCGACGAAGCGTACATCAGCATGGTGAAGGACCTCTCTGTATACCCTGAGATCATTGAAAAGCAACATAATCTCTGTATCGTATATACGCCCATACATGGCACAGGCATCAAACTGGTGCCGGAGGTTTTGCAAAGGTTTGGATTCAGTAATTTTCACGTGGTGGACGAGCAGGCAACACCAGATGGCAATTTCCCGACGGTGATCTATCCGAATCCAGAAGAAAAAGAAACCATGAGCCTGGGTTTAAAAAAAGCCAAGGAGATCGATGCCGATATTCTATTGGGCACAGATCCTGATGCAGACCGTGTTGGCATTGGCATAAAGGACAAGCACAACAATTGGGTGCTGATGAATGGCAATCAAACGGCAGTGTTGGCTTTCAATTATATGATCGAAGCCAGGAAGGCCAAAGGAATCGCGCAGTCGAATGATATGGTGATCAAAACGATCGTCACGACGGATATGATCGATGAAATTACAAAGCAAAGCACGATCAAATGTTACAACGTATTGACCGGATTCAAGTGGATCGCAGAACTGATCAAGGAGAAGGAGGCTTCGGAAAATTATGTCATTGGTGGTGAAGAAAGTTACGGTCTCATGATCGGGTCGAAGTTAAGGGACAAGGATGCGGTCAGCGCCGTTGCCATCCTGTGCGAGATGGCAGCCTATGAAAAAAATAAAGGAAAAACGCTTTTTGACAGACTGCTGGAGCTCTATGTTCAGTATGGCTTCTATAAGGAATTCCTGATCTCCATTACCAAGAAGGGGATGAATGGCAAGAAGGAGATCGACGACATGATGGAGGGATTCCGGAAGAATCCGCCCAAGGCGATTCATGGATCGCTCGTGGTTCAGCTACTGGATTACGAATTGCAAAAAGGCAGGAACCTGCAAACGGGGGAGAACATCGCCATTACCCTGCCTCAATCGAATGTACTTCAGTTCATTCTCGAAGATGGCAGCAAAATATCCGCGCGTCCATCGGGGACTGAACCCAAAATCAAATTTTATTTTAGCGTACACAGCAAACTGAACGCCGTTGAAGATTATGATCAGGCGAGCGCAGAACTGGATGCGCGAATCAACGGGATTATTAAAGACATGAATTTAAACTGAAGCGTCGTGTACTGATTTAGCATGGCCACAACTATCAACATATGAAAAAAATCTTTCTTCCGCTGCTGGCATTTTTCATCTGCCAGCAACTATTCGCCAATGCCCGGCTTCCGAAAATTTTTGGCGATAATATGGTGTTACAACGCAACCAGGCCATTCCCGTTTGGGGCTGGGCCGATCCGGGCGAAAAAATTACCATTCAATTCAACAAACAAACCAAATCGGTTAAAACAGCCAAGAATGGAAAATGGATGATCCACCTCGATGCAGAAA
>DATHGW010000494.1:0-3876 GCA_035317445.1 Puia sp. | reverse complement strand
ACCGTTTGGCAGCATCGATCATCCGTTTAATCCGCTGGCCCTGGCGATGGGGGCCGATGCCACTTTTGTTGCCAGGAGCATGGATCGCGATCCGAAACATATGCAGCAGATCCTGCTGCGCTGTCACCAGCACAAGGGTGCATCTTTTCTTGAAATTTATCAGAATTGTAATATTTTCAATGACGGCGCTTTTGAGATCTTTACAGAGAAAGGAAGCAAGCCCTCCGAGACCCTTTTCCTGGAACAAGGTAAACCGCTGCTCTTTGGCGTTCAGCAGAACAAAGGAATTAAACTGGACGGATTCAAGCCGGTGGTAGTTGAATTGGGCAATGGCGTTTCAGCCGATGACCTGTGGATCCACGACGAAAAAGATTTTTATAAGGCTCAGATATTGGTTCGCATGTTTGATGATCCCTCATTGGAGGGCCATCTGCCAAGACCTTTCGGCGTCTTTTATGAAACGGAAAGGCCCTGTTATGAAGAAATGCTCAAGCTCCAGATCGAAGATGTCATCGCAAGAAAAGGAAAGGGCGATTTGAATAAACTGCTTCGTGGTAATGAGACGTGGACAATTGTTTGAGTCGGAGCCTTCCAATCAGTAGTTCACTATTCAACGCATCTAAAATAAAAGTCCCGGGAGTGCCGGGACTTTTTATTGGTTTTTTCACAGCTCAATATTTTTTCTTCACATCAGGCGCAAAAAAAGAGCCAGCGATAGAAATCGCCGGCCTGTGCTTACCTCTGAAACCACAAAAAGAAAGACGTCAGAATATGTTGACTATGTTTCATATAGCGCTCTGCTGTTTGATCAACGTTCACCTTTACCTATAGCCGAAGTCGCGAGCCCTTACCGTACATTCGCAGGGTCAAGGGGCCAGGACCAAATCCGTAAAAAATTAAATTGATAATTTAAAAGGGTATCTAGAAAAAAGGGGTACTGCATGCCTTGAATTCATATATAAAGAAGTGCATCTTCACAATGATCTATTGAAGGCAAAAACATTTTAAAACTGGAAATTGGAATAAGAAACTGGAAATTGGATCGGAACGGCTTACTGTATTGGTTTTACCGTTATATCGGATCTTTGTTAAAAATAAATACAGTTTTGTTAAAAAGCAATAATTTCTTAAAAGAATTTTAGCAGAAGACCCTGTTTTGATCAGTTCCTGCACAATCCTTCCCACGAAATCCCTTATTGGCCGGGCGTTTGGAGCGCTTTGTCCGCGGCGGCAAAAGTTTTTTCTTTTTTATAATTATACCACCAGCCCGGAGCCGTTTTCTTCATCAGGGTGTCGATATTGCGCATTCCGAAAAGGTACCAGGCGCCTTTTAGCTTGCCGGTGACCGCAGACTGAAGTGCGCGCAGACTCATGGCGAAGCCACTGTCGAGGTATTCCATATGATGCCAGTAACCGGCTGGCATAAACAACGTATCTCCGTGTTCCAGGATCACTTCATAGCCATTAGCCAGTTTCAATGCGGGATATTTTTCCGGCTCGAGCTTATTAACCTCCTTATCAAAATAATGTTCAAAATTGACCAGGCTCAGGACCTCCCAGGGTTTGCGGTAAATCTTATGCTGTTCTTCGAAGGGGAAGAGCAGTACCCGCTTTCTTCCGATAAACTGCGTATGAAAAATATGAGACAGGTCGATGTCGAAATGCATGTGGGTCACGGAACCCTTTCCTCCGACAAATAACATGGGGTAGCGTTTTACAAAATGTTTCGCCAGCTGTACCGGCCAGGTGAAATCGCTGACAATTTGTGGGGAATGATCGAAAATGTTAAACAGGAAAATGCGCCAGGCAGCAGGACCCTTGCGCACCATATCAATGTATTCTCCGAATCTCATATAGTCATCAGCAGTATTGATGGGCGTATACGCGTCACTCTTAACATTATTGTAAACACCCACCCGAACATGGCCCACCAGCGATTGAAAATAATCCCAATTCCATTTTGTATAAGCAGGCCAGTCTTTGGCGAGGCCTTTGATCACCAGGGGCCTCATAGGGGTATAATATTGATTTCTAAAATCCTCTGTGTTGATGGTTTCCAAGCTGTCCACTGCCCTTAAATTCATAACTCAGAAATTTCTGCTAAGTTAGGATTAAAAGGATGTTAAGGAATTCCAAAAAAGCGGCTTTCTCATTACCTTGCCTGATGCTTTTGCACCTGCATCCGGATAGTCCCCAGCCAAGAAATCTTCAGACCATCCAGGAATGTCTTCTCGACGGCGGAGTAATCATTTATCCAACGGATACCATTTATGGATTGGGTTGTGATATTTATCATTACAAGGCCATAGAGCGCATCTGCCGCATCAAGAACCTGAATCCGGCCAAGGCACAGTTGTCATTCATATGCTATGACCTGAGCCAGGTCAGTGATTATACGAAGAGCATTTCGACTCCGCTATACCGGCTATTAAAAACTTATTTGCCCGGCTCATATACCTTCATCTTACCGGCTAGTAAAAAAGTGCCAAAGATCTTTAAGAATAAAAAGAAGACAGTGGGACTTCGTGTTCCGGACAATATCATTGCGAGGGCTTTGGTAAAAACGTTGGGGCACCCCATCGTCAGCACTTCGCTGCCGGGCCATCAGGTGGAGGAATATACTGACCCGGAGCTCATCAATGAAAATTTTAAGAACCTGGTGGACATTGTTGTCGATGGAGGGATGGGAGGCGTTGAACCATCCACTGTCATAGATTGTACCGGAGAAGAACCCGTAATCGTCAGGGCCGGCGCGGGAAAATGGGAAATGGCCTGAGGCCCGGGCTTGCGCGGCTCACTTTATTTTCGCTTTGAGGTAATTCCGTATTTCATTGAACCACTCCTCCTTCAAAATAGAAAGCACAATAGCATCCCTTCTTCCGCCCATCGCAGAGGGTGATTGCTTTCTCAGGATTCCTTCTACCTTGCAGCCAATGCCCTTCATCGCGTTGATAGACGCCTCATTCCTGCTATCCGCCCTGAATTCTACTCTTTCCATTCCCCAGGTTTCGAAAGCATAGGAAAGCAGCAACCATTTGCAGTGCCTGTTCAGACCGGTTCGCTGAAATGCCTTTCCGTACCAGGTATAGCCCAACTGGGTTGTACTGTTGGCCAGTTGAATATCATAAAACCGGGAACATCCTGCCCACTGGTTGGCCAGCTTATCGAAAATGATGAAAGGATATTCTTTTCCAGCCGATCGCATGTCGACGGTTTCCCTGATGTATTGCTCCATCCCTGTTTTGCCTGCGGGCGATACAACAGAAAATCTCCAGATATCCGGTTCATTCAATGCATAGGGCAGCAGGTATTCGAGGTCAGCCAGCTGGAGCGGACGAAGCAAGGCCCTTTCATTTTCGAGCATCAGGTCCTGGGGGAAAAACATGGAGTAAAATTAGTGGCAAAGATAAATGATGACCCGCAGAACGGATCATCGGGTCAGAACAATTCCATATCGGAAGGAAGTATGTCAAAACTTTTTCGATGGTATTTACAGAGTCCGAATATTTCTATTGCTTCGCGATGCGCCCTGGTGCCATATCCCTTGTTGTTCTGCCAATGATAATGTGGAAATTCTTCATGCAGTTTACACATATAGTCATCACGATATGTTTTGGCCAGGATGCTGGCCGCTGCGATCGACGAATATTTAGCATCACCCTCCACGATGCAGTGGTGCGGGATTGCTTTATAGCAGGTAAAACGATTTCCATCGATCAGCAGAAAACCCGGGTATACGCTTAACTGGTCCAGTGCGAGGTGCATGGCCTTGAACGATGCTCTGAGGATATTGATCTGGTCTATTTCTTCATGGTCAACCATCGCGACGCTGAAGGCGATCGCGTGCGCTTCGATGTAAGTTCTCAATGTGTAGCG
>DATHGW010000493.1:0-4044 GCA_035317445.1 Puia sp. | reverse complement strand
CTACTTTTGTGGTTGCCATTGTTATGATGTGGCTGATCAAACAATTACCGCATCCCTGGAATCTCCGCGTTGAAGCAAATGGAGAAGTTGGTCCAGGCGGACTGGATGTTTGGGAACATGGCACAGATGCCTATCCTGATGAAGCTGCTGTTATTGCACCAGTGGAAGCAGTGAAACCGAGGCCACAGTTTGTATCCTAATTTTGCAGTTGACTTGTAAATAAAAGCGTTGTACTAAATCTGAGTACAACGCTTTTTGCATTTTGCGCTATTAATAAAAAATGGTTCGCCCAAAGAGGAACCATTTCGATTCAATGCTAATTCAACCTGTAGCGATTAGTGAGCTATCTTTCTTTTGCCTAACAGCGAAAGAAAAAGCAGCACTACAGAAGAAAACAAGAATACTTTAGGCATAACCGTTGTAGCGGAAAGACTATATATTCCCAAGATGATGGTAAGAATCAAAAAAACTGGTGCTAATTTTAACATATATCAGGATTTAAAAATTGCGTAAAAAACGAACAATTCACGATGTAAATTATATCACATCAATGAATTATCAAACAATCGCATTCGTAACTGTCTAATCTGTAAAATTTTATATATGTTCTTTTTTTAGCCCGGCCTCCTTTCCTTAGGATGCCTGATCCTTTGAAAAACTAATTTTTGGACTATCAGAGCATGATTTTGCGGAAGCTGATGCTCTATTTGATGGAATCGGGAGAGAAAAAAAATTCTTGCCTTTTTTTGTTAATGCAAGAAAAAGCTGGTGAAAATGGCCGTATTTATGTCAGAGATGGGTTTAGATCTAGGCCGAATTCCTTGCCGCATTGATGATGCCGAAAGAACAGCGGATAATTAATTTCTCATAGGTCTCTTTCATGGGGGAATTCACCATCGATGTTTCCAGCTTTCTGAATTTGATGATCGCATATTGCTGGATGGTGCTCAGTGGCAGTACGATCCGCTCGCGCATTTGTATGGATAGCTGCTCTACAGGATAGTCGGCCATCAGTTCATTCTTACCGGATAACTTGAGCACATATTTCTTCGTGAGTTCAAATTCCAGGTAGATCTTCGTCCAAATTTCGCCAAAGACCGGATGCCGGGAAAAATGTTCTGTCAGTGGAAAAAAACATTTCTTCATCGCCATCTCACAGTTATCCATAAGCGTTTTTACGAAAAGTGAATTCGAATAAAGTCTTTTTACTTCAGGCCATTTGCCTTTTTCGTCCATAGCCTTCAGCGCAGTCCCTACGCCGTAATAGCCCGTCACATTTTGCTTGATCTGGCTCCAGGAACCCACATAAGGAATGGCCCTCAGGTCCTTCAGTTCAAGTCTGGAGGAACTATTTCGTTTGCTCGGACGACTGGCAATATTGGTCTCGCTGTAGAAACGCAAAGGACTTACCTCGCTAAGATATTGCATGAAATGGGGATGGTTCTTCAGATCCACATAAGCCTGGTAACTGTCCGCCGCCATCTCCTCCAGCAACTGCTCCTCATCCCCGCGCAAGGTGATTTTCATGGAAGAGAACAGGTCATTGGAAATGCCCGCGTGCAATAATTGTTCAATATTGTATTGTGCCGAATCAACCGTTCCGAAATTCGAGCTCACGGTTTGTCCCTGTATGGTGAGCTGGATTTCTTTATTGGAAATATTCTTTCCCATCGAGGCATAAAACTTATGCGTTTTACCTCCGCCACGCGCAGGCGGTCCTCCGCGTCCGTCGAAAAAAACAACATCGATTCCATACTGCCTCGAAATAGAAGTCAGTTCTTCCTTGGCTTTATAAATCCCCCAATTCGCCATGAGGTAGCCACCGTCTTTCGTGCCATCCGAAAATCCCACCATGATGGTCTGCGTATGCTGCATGCGCTGCAAATGTTCCCGGTATACTTTGTTTTCATATAGGGTCTTCATGACTTCGGCGGCCTTCTCCAGATCATCCACCGTTTCAAACAGCGGCACAATATCAATATTCAATTCTTCTTTTTTCCAGCCGCTGAGTAGGAAGAGGGCAAATACCTCCATCACATTCAACGCACTATTGCATTGGCTGATGATATACCTGTTGCATCCTTCCACTCCATTATAGCGCTGGATCTCTTTAATAGCCGGAATTGTTTCGAGGGTATCTTTTATCAGTCCTTCATAATCAGCTGAATTCGCCTTTCCGGAAATGGTGGTCAGGGCAGCTATCTTTTCTGTATCAGGCAATTCGGGGAAATTTTTCGGAAGCAGGGATCCCCTGGCGCTGACCTCTTTCATCAATTTTGTGTGAACGGAACTGTCCTGCCTGATGTCAAGCGTTGCAAAATGCAACCCGAATACCAATACCTTGCTGATCAGGTTGTCGACCAGGTGAAGGAATAAACTATTGTGCTGATAGACCAGGATCTCCCGGATCTGCTGCAGCGGTAACATGATCTCCTGCCTATACAGTTCCGTTTTGTGTTCAGGGATAAAAATGTTGCTGTATAATTTGTCTTCCAGCTCCTGGAGGATCGTATCGACACCTTTGAAAGTGAGCCTTCTTTTCAATTTCCTTACATCCAGGTAATAACATTTGATGATTGCGCCCCGAAGCGCTTCGCCTACTTTCAACGTGGTAGCGGCCGTCACGAAAGGATTGCCATCGCGGTCCCCGCCCGGCCAGAAACCCATTTTGATCACAGCATTGTTTTCCGATACGGCATCAGGAAACTGACTCTTTAATGAAGAAAGTATCCGTCCGGCAGCATGGTAAAAAACATTTTCCAGATACCAGACGAGACTGATGGCCTCATCATAAGGCGTGGGTTTTTGTTTTTTAAGAAAAGGTGTTTTCCCCAACTGTTGCATGTACATATTGATCTGGCTGGCATTGTTGTCGATCACCGCTTTCGACAGGTCGTTGATGATACCCAAAACAGCCCCGGGGTAAAATTGCGTGGGATGAGCAGTCAATACAATGCGAACCGAATAATCGGTTAATTTTTTGGCAAGTTCCTCCTCTTTGTTGGATTGGATGACTTCTGAAGACAGGTGTTTGATGGTACCGACTCCGCCCATATCATTCACGTCTCTGAACGCCGCGTCTTCCAACGCATCAAACAGTACAATTTGTCTCTCGCAGTATTGAACAAACCGGAACAGCGTGTCCACCTGCTCTCTTTCATTGTTGATGGAAGTATGTTTCTTAAAAAATTCTTCGATGATGTCTTCAGGCCCTTGTTTTTTTTTATACCCGTCTTCACACCAGGTCAGCAGCAAAGACAACAGGATGCCCGTCTTTTCAATGCGGTGAAAAGGAAGAGAAGTGAACAGGCTATTGTATAACTGAAACTTGATCCCAACCTGGTTCTTGAATTGCTGCAGACCCGGGGACATCTGATAGCTCATGATTACGCTTTTAAAATCGTTCAACAACTTGGTATAGCAAGCAGCAATAAATCCAATCAAAGACCTAAAATACTTCATTTCTATTAAAAAAATCCCTGATTTGTTATTTTTCTTTCATCAACTTTCTTTACCTTAGCGCTTCATTTGCCAAGGTGATTCAAAAAAAACAACATATTGTCTCCTCCCTTTCTCCGGCAGCTGCGAAGGCTGCTTGTCTCTCAATTATTGCTATTACGACGATCCGCTAAAAGCGGATTGTACATTCCATATTATCCATTGGGCTTTTGCTATTTCTTATCCAGCTTTATTTTCTGAATTCAACGATAAATTTTACCCTCCATGCAGGTTCTCAAATTCGGCGGCAGTTCGGTGGCGAATACGGATCATATCAATAAAGTGACCGCCATTCTTCAGCAGGCCATACCAAAGGATAGAACGGTGGTCATCGTCTCAGCCATGGGTGGCGCCACAGACACATTAATAGAATGCGGCGAGCTGGCAGCTGCCGGCGACGAATCCTATAAAGAAAAATTGGCGGCGCTTGCGCAGCGTCACCTGGAAACCGTGAAACAGCTCATTCCGATCACGCAGCAAAGCAGCGTGCTGAGCCAGGTCAAAAAACGCTGTAATGAAATGGAAGACATCTGCAATGGTGTATTT
>DATHGW010000492.1:0-3138 GCA_035317445.1 Puia sp. | reverse complement strand
TTCGCCCAAATTATTTCTGATGGCGCTTTTGGCCAGGGCTATGATTTTGAGTGCTTTAAGGCGATTGTTGACGATTTCGTACACTTCGTCCACCAATTCCTTGCTTGCGGTGGCGGGATCATAAAAAGTTAATTCGGTTTTTTTCCGGATAAATTCATAATCCCCCCGTTTAGGATAGGTATCCCCCATACCGCTTTCAAAGAGCCCAGAACTCCCCGTCAGGGTGATCGACCTGATCCGCTCCGGATGTTTGAGCACATGAACCAGGGCTACATGACCGCCCAGGGAATTCCCAAGCAAATGCAGGTTCCTGTAATTCTTATATTCGATGAATTTATGAACGAATTTTTCGAGTCCTCCTACGGTGGTATGGAGAAGATCCAATTCAAACAAAGGCAACATCGGAACCACTACTTTATAATGCTGGCGGAAATACTCAATTAAACCCATGAAATTGCTCAAAGCACCGAACAAACCATGGAGTAAAACAAGCGGTTCTCCCTCGCCTTCCTCAATAAATTTAAATTTTTCCTCTTGTTTGATCTCGTACTGCATCACTTTGTTAAATAGGTCGAATGATTTAATGCTAAAAATAACTGATTTAACGCAAAGTTTGAGCCTTATCAGGCAATATGCGCCCTTTCAAAGCAAATTTACGACAACTCTATGACTCTATTTTTTATGCCGGATCAGGAGGCTACCTGCTTTGCGAAATGCCCGAAAAAATCCTTCAGCGAAGAGAACATATCTTTGAAAAGCGGAATGGCTTTTGCCAATCCATTGATAACGGCGGGGCCAAATGGTTCAACATATTTATAGACGATGGAAGCATCGATCGCATGTTTAGAAAGAACACCCGAAGCCGATCCGTAAAAAAGAAATATGCTGTATGCCGCAGTAAAAATCAGGGCATATAGTATTACACCACCGAGTTTATTCAACCATCCAAGCCAGGCAAAATTAACTGCTGCCTGTATCAGGTTCGCGCACCACCTCACCAGCAATACCACCACGATAAAAACCAGCACGAAAGCCAGGATCGGCAACCACCTGGCAGATACCTGTAAGCTGTTTTTCAAATGACCGGCCACCACGGCCGAAAGCTTGATCGCAGCAGCCAGCCCGATGATGACAGCCAGCAGGGAAAAAATCGAGACGATCAGTCCCCTCGTTAATCCCTTCAGGATCGCTACAAGCATAAGCACCAGGAAAACAATGTCAATCATCATGGCCAGTCTGATTAATTTCGGGGTATGGATTGATGAACATGTCCGAAACTATTTCGTAAGCAATTCCCTGACCATGGCTCCAATTGTTTTGCCATCCGCCTTCCCGGCGAGTTGTTTGGTTGCAGCGCTCATTACCTTACCCATATCCGCCACAGAACCGGCATTGACTTCCTGGATGATCCGGGTCAGGATAACTTTCAGCTCATCTGCACCCAATTGTTTTGGCAGAAATTTTTCGATCACCTCAATCTCCTCCAATTCTTTTTTTGCGAGGTCTTCGCGATGCTGCTGCTGGTAAATATCCAATGAGTCTTTTCGCTGTTTGACGAGTTTCTGCAGCAATTTAATTTCGTCTTCCTCTTTCAGGGTGCCACCTGCTCCTTCGGCTGTTTTGGCAAGGATGATCGCGGCTTTTATGGCCCGGAGGGACCGCAAACCTTTTTCATCTTTGGCAAGCATGGCGGTTTTGAGATCAATCATTATTTTTTCTTCTAAATTCATACCGGTAATTAAAATTTATACTTTGTTTTCCTTGAGTTGTTGGGCCCTGAATTTACTGTAAAAATCCTTCGCAAATCTTTTAATGTCGTCAACCAGCTCGGCCTGATGCGTAGCACGATGATAAGTCTCAGCCATTGTCATAAAAGTCTGATAGAAAAAATCACCCATCTCATCTACCATCATTTCTTTAGTCCAGAGATCGATCCGGAGTGCCGTTTTATCCGAACCGTCCCAAAAAGCCAGCATCATGGCTTTCGCTTTCCGGGCGCTGTCTGCAGTTGTGTCGGTGGCCTGCCAGCTGATCTGTTCAGGCACCTGGTCAGCATCGAGAAATACATCTATGTTTATCGAGGATTGTTTCATTTTCTTTTAGTTTACAGATGATAGACGACAGTTGACAGACAAATATTTCAAAGAAGACATGTCTTCCGTCAACTGTCAACTGTTAACTTATTTCCGGCTGCGAAGTTAGTTCTTACGACCAATATCCATCGCCTGCATCATGCCTTTCCACAGCATCCTGACCGATTGTTGCATACTGAATTCGCGTGCTTTTATTTTTCCCTTTCGGATCAGTTCATTGCGCGTTGATTCATCTTTGAACAGCGTCATCATGCGGTCCGCAAACTGTTCATGATCATGGAGAGCGGCAAAGAGAGCGGCACCGCCTGCAAGATTTGGCATTGGTTCCAGGGCGCCGCTAATGACAGGGACCTGCGCCGAGAAGGCATTCAACATGCCATTTCCATCAAAATCCTCTCCCGGTTGCAGCAAGGCGTAAGCTGATGTGGTTGTTTTCATGAATTCAATGGCCGACAAACCCGGATACACGTGAACATCATGCCTGAATTTATAGTTCTCCAGCTTTTCAAAAGGCATCCTGTTCTCATCGGTTTTCATTCCGGTAAAAAGCAATTGCATATTCGATTGCTGCCGCTTTTTAAATAGCGAGAATGCTTTTAAAAGACCGACAATCTGTGCCTCCCCGACATAGGTGCGCGAAATAAAATATTCCTTTCCTCCTGCATATTTCACTTTGATGTTTTCCCTTTCAGTCCAGGGAAGGGCTTGATAGGATTCATCCGGTGCCAACGGCACCATGGTAATTTTTTCGTCCGGCAACGCGAAAGGCTCAGGTAGCCCGGGATTGTTTTTGGAAAAACCGCTCAGTAAAACTAAGGCTGGCCGGGCGCCTGATCGCAGGATTTTTTTTTGGCCTGTTCCGCGCATGCCGTATCCCGAAAACCATACACACTGAGGTATAGCCAGCCGTTTCAGGCCCGGGGCAGCAATACAGAGGTAGAGGTCGGCCTTACGGGCATGGATAGCGGAAGGAACCTGCCATTGGGACCAAAAAGCTGAACCCCATGAACCGGGTAAGGTTCTTCTAACCATCATGGTCGTTGCC
>DATHGW010000491.1:0-4020 GCA_035317445.1 Puia sp. | reverse complement strand
CAATTCACCTCCCTCGGGTTCTTTTGGGTGAGATTGCCTGGACCAGACCGGGAAGCGCAGGTCATAACAGACCAGCAAATGGACCCGCCATCCTTTGACTGAAGCAATGAGGCGCTTGCTTCCCGGGGAATATTTTTCGTCCTCACCCGCAAACGCGAACAGGTGTCGCTTATCGTAAAATCCCAGCTGCCCGTCAGGCAGCATCCAGATCAACCGGTTATAATAGTCTCCCTGCTCCTCAATAATCAGGCTGCCCGTCAAAATGACCTTATTGGTAGCGGCTATCGTTTTCATCCAGTTAACTGTTGAACCATCCATTTTTTCGGCGAGCGGGGCAGGGTCCACACTAAAACCGGTGTTGAACATTTCTGGCAGAATGACGAGTTCGGTCTTTCCCTTCAACGCATTGATTTTAGCAGCCAGGTTTTTGAGGTTGCCGGCTTTATCTTCCCAAAGAAGATCAGTTTGAATGATGGAGAGGGTAAGTGTGGACATGAGATGCAAAAATAACGTATTCTCTCTCACGGGGCTGGCCGCGGTCAGGGATTGCCGGTAAATTCCTTCACCATTGTATTCACCAGGTCCATTTCATACCCCTTCCTCAATAAAAAATCCTGCAATTTTCTTTTCCTGACGAAAATATTTTTTTCACTTTTTAGTGTCGATAATTTTTGCCTGGCAAGTTTTTGCAGCGTTTCCCCATATAATTTTTCATCAATCTCCTTCAATGCTTTGCGAATGCAATATTCGCCCACCTGTTTTTGTTTTAGTTCATACCGGATTTTTACCCGGCCCCACTGTTTCATCCGGAATTTGCCGCCGGCAAAATGAATGGCGAATCGTTCCTCATTGAGATAGTTTTCTTCAATGAGCTGCGAGATCAAGGCCTCCACATCATTCTTCCATAATCCGAATGAATAGAGCTTTTCTTTTACTTCCGCGTGCGAACGTTCCTGGTAGCCGCAATAGTGTTTGATCTTCATGAGCGCCTTTTCGCGGGAAGGCCTCGACCAGCCCTTTTTTGCCGGAAAACCGTCCTCCGTAATTTGTCTGTTGATCATAATGGGAAAGATCAAATGTAAGACTATTCCAAGGGCATATTCCGGTGTAGATCACCTCTTTTCTTTTGACCGGAACCGAATAATCACAGGTAATTAACACTTGCGAAATATCCCTGGTTTGAGGGTTTAGTTATCTATTGGCTATTAACCAAAAATCAGTAGTTTCGCCCAAAGACCAATACATGAAGTTCATCGTTTCCTCTTCGGCTTTATTGAAACAGTTACAGCAGATTAGCGGTGTCATCAATGCCAACACAGTATTACCGATATTAGAGGATTTTTTGTTTGAAGTGGAAAAAAGTAAATTAACGGTGATGGCGACGGACCTGGAAACGGTGATGAAAGTCCAGGTTGAGGTGGAAGCTAAGGACAGCGGGAAAGTATGCATTCCCGCGAGGATCCTGATCGATTCGCTGAAGAACATATCCGACCAGCCCTTAACTTTTAATATTGACAAGCACTTTGCAGTGGAAATCACCAGCGACAATGGTAAATATAAGGTGATGGGCGAAAACCCGGATAATTTTCCGAAGGAGCCGGTTGCTGATGAAACGACTTCGTTCGATACCACATCAGCTGCCCTGGTAACGGCGATCAATAAAACCCTGTTCGCCGTGAGCAGCGATGACCTTCGTCCTGCTATGACCGGCGTTTATTTTGAAATGGATAAAAAGGGATTGCAATTTGTTGCCACCGATGCGCACAGGCTGGTGCGATACAAAAGGACGGATGTGGTATGTCCTAAGAGCGATTCCCTGATCGTACCGAAAAAACCGTTGAATCTGTTAAAGTCAGCCTTGCCATCAAATGAAGACGAGATTACCATCAGCTACAATAGCAATCACCTTTTTGTGAAGCATGGTACGACTCAAATGAGTTGCCGGTTGATCGATGCCAGATTCCCCGATTACAAAGTGGTCATTCCCATCGATAATCCGTATAAGTTAACCCTCGATCGCAATGATTTTCAAAGCGCGCTCCGCAGGGTAAGCATTTTTAGTAATAAGAGCACAAACCAGGTTGTCCTGAACATCCAGGGCAGCGAACTGCAATTGGCGGCGCAGGATGTTGATTTCTCTTTTGAAGGAACCGAAAGGATGAAATGTCAATACGATGGGGAAGACCTGGCGATCGCCTTCAATGCGAAATTTCTGATTGAGATGCTGGGTGCAACGGATTCAGACGAAATTAAAATAGAATTATCTACTCCAACCAAGGCGGGCATTATAAAGCCAACAGAAAAAGAAGACAATGAGGAATTGTTGATGCTGGTGATGCCACTGATGCTGAATACCTGAATTGCCTAAGCTTAATTTTTATTGCAGAGAAACTGAAAGGGCTTGAGTTCTTTCTGACGGGCGATCTGATGGATGATGTGCTGTTTGCGGATGATCTTGTATTTGTTCAGATCGAAGACTTCATGTGAAAGGCAGAAATTGTGCATCGTTTCATAATGAAACAGCAATTCGTTTAATAACTCAACTTCCTGCTCCATGAATTGATCACTCGTATATTCATTTTTCACGAGGACAAGCAAATCTCTGTTAGAAGGTTTCATTCAATTAGATTTTAATAAGCACCCGAACCTTATTTGTAACCTACCATTCCTTTATTCATTCCGCAACCGCAATTTTTGCTGCTACCGCCAATCTGGTTGCCTGAACTACAACTTTGGGTTACAATGGTAACCATTATTATGATAAAAATCAATAGTAGATTCCGGGTTTTCATAGTTTTAATCATACTAATTTAACTATTTTACAGATCAAATAGTATTCCTCTTTTGAAAGTTAAGTGTAAAATTAACAATGCCCTCCAACAGGCCGAAAGTGCTCATAGCGCCCCTTGACTGGGGACTGGGTCATGCAACGCGTTGTATTCCAATAATTAAGGAGTTCCTCGCGTCAGGTTGTTCAGTCATTTTTGCAGCAGAAGGATCTCAAAAAGAATTGTTACAGGAGGAATTTCCTGCCCTCAAATGCCTTGATTTGCCGGGCTATCGGGTCACATACAGTACCAAAAGGGGACTCACCTTCCTGAAAATAATTTGCCAGATTCCAAAAATATTGATTCAAATCAAGCGGGAAAATCGGTGGTTAAACAATATTTTATCACGGGAGCGGCCGGATATCGTGATTTCGGATAACCGTTATGGCCTCCATTCATTAGGCGTATTTTGCGTATTGATCACCCACCAGTTGCACATCAAAACGGGTATGGGAAGATCTGTGGAGCGGATATTGTCACGGATCAATCTCCGGTACATCAACAGGTTCTCTGTTTGCTGGGTCCCGGATCTCCAGGGTGAACAATCCCTTGCAGGGGTCATGTCGGTGCCGGACCAATTGCCGGTTATCCCTCTCCGTTATATAGGATGGCTCTCCAGATTCAGTAATCCCGGTTTGGAAACGCCCGGCAATGATTTGTTGATTATTTTATCAGGTCCTGAACCGCAGCGGACCATCCTGGAAAGCCAGTTGCTGAAGGAGCTGAAAAAACATGAGGGTTCTGCCATTATGGTCCGGGGCCTTCCCGGCGAGGTGGACTTACCTGATGTTTCCCCTAATGTTAGCATATACAATCATCTTTCCACGGCAACGTTCAACAGGGTTATTAGTCAGTCGGCCCTGATCATCAGCCGGGCCGGGTATAGCACGATCATGGACCTTGTGACCTTAGGTAAAAAAAGCATTCTTATCCCCACGCCAGGGCAGGCTGAACAGGAATGGCTTGCAACCCATCTCCACAACAGGAAAATCGCTTATGCAGTGAAGCAGGATGAATTTGTATTGTCGGAAAGCCTGGAAGCGGTGAAGCATTTTCCATTTCAACAGGTTCAAGTGACATCAATGCTTGCTGAAACAGTGAAGGATTTGCTTGAACGAGTTAATGTTCCATTGTTGATTTAGGATAATCAAAAAATAAAAATTGCTTTTGTCCATCGCGAAAATCAGCCCAG
>DATHGW010000490.1:0-3623 GCA_035317445.1 Puia sp. | reverse complement strand
TCCACCATCGTATTGATCGTATTCTTCAATTCGAGGATCTCACCCTTAACATCGACTGTAATTTTTTTGGAGAGGTCACCCTTCGCTACCGCAGTGGTCACTTCGGCGATATTCCTCACCTGCGCAGTGAGGTTACTACCCATCTGGTTCACACTGTCCGTGAGGTCCTTCCACACACCGTCTACTCCTTTTACTTTTGCCTGTCCGCCCAATTTTCCTTCGGAACCTACTTCGCGGGCCACACGGGTTACTTCCATCGAAAACAGGTTTAACTGTTTCACCATATCGTTCACTTCTTTCGCGATCCTCGAAAATTCTCCCTGCAGCGAATGCCCCTCGATCTTAAGCGGCATTTCCTGTGAAAGATTTCCCTTGGCCACGGAGCTGATCACATGTGCGATCTCAATCGTGGGGTGCACCAGGTCGGAGATCAGCGCATTCAATGCACTGACGCCGCTACCCCATCCTCCTTTCAAACTGGCCCCTTCTATTCGTTGCGTGAGTTTCCCCTGTTTGCCGATGATCATTCCTGCCCTGGTGAATTCCATCATCATGTCTTCGTTCAAAGAAATCACCTGGTTGAGTGTGTCATAGATCTTTCCTTCGATGCCCACTTTGTCAATGGGCATCCGCACACTAAAATCACCATCTTTTACCAGGGTCAATACGCGCAACAATTCCTTTTGACGACTCATCTCATCGTCCTTCATTTGACCGTTTCCATTTAATGCCTGGTGCGTTCGCGCGATCTTTTCGGTCTTCTTTACATCGTTTTTAGGGCGGCCTGTGGTACTGTTTTTCATCGTTCGAGATTAATTTGTGAGCAATAAATCGACAGAAATTTATGCATCTCTGGCAGGGTTATGGCATATATGTTACAGTTGTAGATAAAATTATGGACATTCGTTTATGAATCAGCGCTTTTTTGTAAAATCAATCCATTTAAAAATAACGATTTTTTATAGATTCCAAGTATGAGAACCACTTCCAAAAATCTAATCTTTATTGTGGACGACGATCCGGATGACCGGCAGATCATTTTGGACGCATTTCTGGAGAAAAATCCGGCCCTCGATTATATTTTTATGGATTCAGCCCAGGAATTGCTCAAAAATCTGGATGATGAAAATGCACCGTTGCCGGCACTCATCCTGCTGGACCTCAATATGCCCGGAATCCTTGGCCTGCAGGCCCTCAAGGAGATCCGGGGGAACAAACTATTCAGCCAGTTGCCGATCATTATTCTCACCACATCCACGCTGAATAATGATAAAAAAGCATCATACGAACTCGGCGTGAGTTGCTTTATCACCAAGCCTGATCTGTTCAGCAAACTGGTGGAGATTATTGCAGCAATTCTGATTTTATGGTTTACGGACATTGAGAGTAAGTAAAGAAAATTGTAGAAAAATTTCCACAAACCCGATGCTCATTCCAGCTCCATAAACCGCACGATAAAAACGGTCCCGTTTCCCAATTGTGAATTGACTTCGATGGAGGCCTGATGGGCCTGAAAAATATTCAGCGTGGTTGCCATACCGAGGCCCATTCCATTTTGTTTTGTGGTAAAATATGGCTCAAACAACCTGTTTAGGTTTTCTTCGGAGATGCCGCAGCCATTGTCTTTGATCATGACGCGCACCAGCTTGTTGTTTTTTTCACAGCTGATCTGGATCGATCCCTTATTGTTGTCTACCGCTTCGATGGCGTTTTGAATCAGGTTCAGGAACGCAGAAATCAACCTGCCGCTATCGCCATTAACCAGGATGGGTTCAGCAGGCGTCTGCAACTCCACTTTAATATTTTTCATCTGGATCTGATCTTTCGTGGAGACCAGTGCAGCATCGAGGATAGTCTGCAAAGAACATTGCTCTTTGATGAATTCCGAACTCCTCATGGAGTACAACAATTCTGTGATCAGTGAATTGATACGTCCCGAATTGCGCACCACGATCTCCAGGAAATATTTCAGATCAGTGTCCAGGCCCTGCTCCTGCATTTCCGTGATCGCCAGATTGATATTGGTCAGGGGATTCCTGACTTCATGCGCCAGGGTTCGAATGAAGCGCTGCGCAGCATTCATTTTTTCTATCTGTAAAAAATTCTTCTCTGATTTTTTCCGGTCGGTAATATCCTGCAGGATTCCGTGAAAATGAACCCCCGCTTCCGACACGGGGATGAAAGATAAAAGACAGGTCATGACCTCACCGTTCCTTACCGGGATATGTACTTCCATTTCCATTAAGGAATCTCTGGTGCTCAGTGTACTTTGGATATTTTGTTTTTCGGCAACGCTGCACTCCACGATATCCAGTATGTTCACAGACGGGGAAACCGGGCGGACGGCAAATGCTTTTTTGCCAGCCTCGTTAAATTCAATGATCGACCCCTGCTGATCCATCAGGAAAATGATGTCTTTTGAATGTTCAAAGATCGTCCGGTACTTTTGTTCATTGAATTTAATCTTCAGAAGCGCTTTGTTCTTTTCGATCGAATACCTGATCACGCGTTCCAGTTTGTCGCTGGTGATTTCACGCTTGTCGAGATAATCTGTGGCGCCCACAAGCAGGGCGTCGCGGTCGATATTTTTGTTTTCAACCCCGGTCAGGAGAATGAACGGCGGTTTGTCTCCTGTTGACAGCGCTTCGGCGATCAACTGAAGCCCCGTTTTCTCATCGAGGAAGAAATCCACCAGGAAAATATCGAAAGGTTTTGATTCGATTAACAGCAAGGCAGACTTAGAACTGTGACACCATTCCAGCTCAACCTTATAGGAAATGGATGCCAGCGTTTCCTTGATCAGAATATAATCGTCTATGTCGTCCTCAATCAGTAAAATCTTCAGCGTATTATTAGCTTTATCCATGCTGCGAAAGGCTTTTAAAATGGATCAGGGAGTAAAAATAAATATTAATCATTTAGAACCCATATTGATCTCTGAAAATTCCCCGGTCAAGGTTAGAGCATCTGTTAGGTCCTTTTAGATCAAAGCCCCTGCTTACCAAACCACATCGATACGTACTCGGCAATCTCCTTCCATCCATGATCCACAATAAGAGAATGCCCGCGGCCCTCAAACAATTTGAATTCTGAAATGACCGAGGGATTATATTTTTTTAACGATGCTTTGCCCAGTATGGGTGGTGCGATATGATCTCTTTCGCCGCCGGTGATCAGCAAGGGTCCCCTCGTCGTGTTTGCCGTGTTGACCTTTGTCTGGGATCCCGCGAAACTAGCTGTTGCGGCCTGAAAGAGGGGGCGGCCGGGAGCCGGTATCGTCCAGCGTTCGTAAAGTTCTTTGGCCTCCGTTTCCGGAACAGCATTGGCAAATCCATACCTGAACTGACCAAAACTAAGCGATATGGCCTTTTTAAAATTGAAAGCATTTCCCAATACAGCGAACGAAGCCCTCAATGCCGAAAAGGGCAACTGCCACACGCCCTTCATCGGAGCCGGGTCGATGGCTATTCCGCCGGCGGCTATTCCCCGGCCCAAAATGATCTGGGCGATGAGGCCGCCAAAAGAATGTCCAATAACCAGCGGTGGCTCGGCAAGTGAACCGATTGCTTTAGCATAATGATCTGCGATTTCCGTGACGCCACGGTTGGCAATTGGCGCCGGAT
>DATHGW010000489.1:0-2620 GCA_035317445.1 Puia sp. | reverse complement strand
AGCTGACCAGCTTCCATTATATGCCTACTTTTTCACGGGAAGTAGCAGACAATGCCAATCACCTCGTAAGGATTGGCTATGTACATACAGTTTATGAAGAAATTTGTAAAAGCAATATGAATGGAACCGGTCACGACCATGCTCCGGCTCCAAAGCCGGCGAGTTTTTATCTATGTGGCTGGAAGAATATGATCGATGAAGCCAAACAGCGCATACAGCAACTGGGCTATGACAGGAAATCGATACACCAGGAATTGTACGGGTAATTTTATTTTCCGGAGGCGGACTGTTTCAGCAAATTTTCCTTGCTCAATAATTTCTTTCTCAAAGAAACATCTGGAAATTTTTCGCCCTCCAGCGTCTCGTCTTTAATAGCCGTTTTAATTTGGATGACTGGACTTTGAAAATCCTGCAGTTTCGATTCCATGCCCGTATTTTCTTTTTCCAGCGTCAGGATTTCCGCGTAATTGTTCAGGATTTCCCGTTCGAGCTGTTCGATCCTAGACCGGCTTTTGGCGATTTGTCTTCCTCTCAGGCTAAAACCGGCTAGTGCAGCAATTATGACTATCAAAGCGAGAACAAGAACGTTAATAGTAAGCTCGATACTAAGCATTGTAGTTTAATTAAGGTTAATTTTTAAAGAGACAAACGCCTTCATAAGGTATTTCTTGCTGCAAAATTTTCACGGAAGGCAGGGTTTGGTTTTATCGTAAGATATTTAAAATCAATTCAAATGTAAGGTAGAACTTTGAATTAAAGTTTATGAAATTTGTTTTTCCACAATTTCTGCAACCTTTTGAATAGGGATGCGTTCCTGTTTCATGCTGTCGCGGTCGCGAATCGTTACCGTTTGGTCTTCTTTGGATTGGTGATCCACCGTTACACAAAATGGGGTTCCAATCGCGTCCATCCTGCGATAGCGTTTTCCGATCGCATCCTTCTCCTCATAAAAACAACGAAAGCTGGTCTTGCAAACATTCATGATATCCCTGGCAATTTCGGGCAATCCGTCTTTTTTTGTGAGCGGCAAAATCGCCAGTTTGACCGGAGCCAGTTTTGGTGGAAACCTCAGGACGACCCGGCTATCCTGCTTTTCCTCAGTGCTCAGGTCTTCTTCTTCATAAGCCTCGCTCAAAACCATGAGTACCGTTCTGTCTAAACCAACTGATGTTTCTACAACATAAGGAATATAAGCCTGGTTGATTTCCGGATCAAAATACTGCAACTTTTTCCTGCTGAATTCCTGGTGATTTCGGAGATCAAAATCTGTCCTGGAATGTATCCCTTCCACTTCTTTAAAACCAATGGGGAAATGATATTCAATATCGCAGGCAGCATCTGCATAATGTGCCAGCTTTACATGATCATGGAACCTGAATTTTTCCTTTGGAACGCCGAGGGTCAAATGCCATTTCATCCTTTCCTCTTTCCAGTATTCGTACCATTCCTTCTGCGTTCCGGGTTTGATGAAAAACTGCATTTCCATTTGTTCAAACTCACGCATCCTGAAAATAAACTGACGGGCTACAATTTCATTTCTGAAAGCCTTGCCGACCTGAGCAATCCCGAATGGGATCTTCATGCGACCGGTTTTCTGTACATTCAGAAAATTCACAAAAATGCCCTGCGCCGTTTCGGGTCTTAAATAAATTTCGTTCGCCTCCTCAGCGACACTTCCCAGTTGTGTCGAAAACATCAGGTTGAACTGACGTACATCCGACCAGTTGGATGTTCCGCTCACTGAACACTTGATGCGATTGTCCTCGATCAATTGCTTTATTCCCGTAAAATCGTTGGTTGCGAGCAGGCGGTCCATTTCTGCAAGTAGGATCCTGGCCTTCTCCTCTTCTCCCCTGGCCTCCAGGTCATCAGCATAGGCTTCAATTAAATGATCCACCCGGTATCTTTTTTTGCTGTCTTTGTTGTCGATCATCGGGTCGCTGAAATTGTCAATATGACCGCTTGCCTTCCATGTCGTGGGATGCATAAAAATGGCGGCATCAATGCCGACGATGTTTTCATGCAATTGGGTCATGCTCTTCCACCAATAGTCCCGGATATTTTTTTTTAGTTCGCTGCCGTACTGGCCATAGTCATACACGGCGCTGAGTCCATCATAAATTTCACTGGAAGGAAAAATAAAACCATACTCTTTGCAATGGGAGATAATTGCCTGAAAACGACTGATATCATTTGCCATAGTCCGCAAAAATAAGGAGAACACCTGACAGGTTTTACTCTTTCAATTTTTCATTGTTCTGATGCCTCTCCTGGTCACGAATGTTTTTCTTCTCCAGGTTTTTTACAAAAGCGGTAGAAAGATCTACTCCCGTTTGATTGGCGATGCAGATCAGCACCCAAAGTACATCGGCCAATTCATCTGCCAGTTCCTTTCCGCGGTCAGAAGGTTTAAAGGATTGCTCGCCATATAGCCGGCTCATGAGCCTGGCCACTTCACCTACTTCTTCCGTCAGGATGGCCATATTGGTCAATTCGCTAAAATACCTGATGCCCGTGCTCCTGATCCACTCGTCTACCTTTTGCTGCGCCAGGCGGATGGACATTTCATCATTTGACATGATCAACTTTTTTATGGATCCTTAAATGTAGATTTGGCCCT
>DATHGW010000488.1:0-2481 GCA_035317445.1 Puia sp. | reverse complement strand
ATTTACAATGGTAAGTCCTTTAATCAGGAATATACCCAGCAGTTCAAGCAGCATACCGCCAAATATCATCCAGCCGGATTGGTCGGCGTGCGCCGCATTACCTAATACAATAGCGCCGGATACGATGCTTGCAATAGCGATAATGAGGGCCAGGAAACCGGAAACGGGTTTAAGTATCTTTTCCATAAAAAGTTATTTTGATATTATTTTGATATCAAAAATAATCAAAGGAATGGAAATGGCAAAATTATTTTTTATGGGACGCTGGTGAAGAATTGAATAGTAAGGTAACTCCGCCGACCAATAACGCAATACCGCCGTCGGTCGCAGACTCTGTGATCGGTCATGGGAGTGCGAAATTTGATCAGTTGATTGAAGTGCGGTGGATAAAAATAGCTGTCGCTAAACAGCTCGCAGAGTCTGCGACCGTCGGGTGGTTACTTCCTCAGCGTTCGCTTAAGCTAATTCCCCACCGACCCATCCCTGACCCTGATCTTCTTCTTCCCTGCATTCTTTTTTTCGTAATCCTGCACCTCTTTGGGTTTGGCCAATGATTTCGTGAGGGCCTTGGTGGTCGTTGAATCCCCATTATTGGATTTGGGTTTTTCCAATTTTCCGAGTGTGTAGGTTTCTGTCTTGTAGATCATTCCCGTAGCGGGATTGTAAAATTTCCAGGTGCCATGCTTGATAGCGACTCCGTCATTTTTCACAATCACGGTGCGGTATTGATTGAGATGGTCAATATCTTCGATTTCCAGCGTATCGTAAGGCTTATCCGGGTTCATCGCCCTCCAGCCCTCTTCCCTGACCAGTTCGCCGGCGGGATTGAAATACTGGCTGACACCGTCCTTGTTCCCCCAGCGATAGAATTCCAGGCCGATGAGATCGCCATTGAGATTGTACAATCGCCAGGGACCTTCCTTACGGTTATCTTTATATTCCCCCTCTTCTTCATATCCCGGCTCCCCCCGCAGCTCGTCAACATGATGGATCCATTTGCCCTGCTTCATATCCTTTTTATCAATCTTATCCAGTGTGTCGCCCTTAACGCCAATTTTATAATCTTTCCATTGAGCATAGCCCTCAACAGAAATCAGCAGCAAAATCAGGAATAGCATGCGCATGATCACGAAGTTTGATTCTACCTATTAAACGAAAATCATTCCAATTTATGCTTTAAGGCCATCCCTTTTCCCTGGCGTGGCCTGTTGACCGCACTGAACCCTATATTTGCAGCTTAATTGACCAACATGAAACCGATCATTGGCCTGATTATCGTTGTTTTAAGCAGTTTCTCCGGCATTTCGCAGAAAATGACGGTTGCGCAGATGAAGGCAGAAATAGAGAAATCAGCCAATTCCCCTTTATATGTTAAAGATGTTCTGAAAAAAAGATTCAAGATCGATACCATCGTCGTAACCCGGACCCGGCAGTTCCAGAGCCTGGCGGACAGCCTGGCGTACAAGGGACAACTGAAGAAAGTATATGGACCCTATGAACAGGCAAATGGAAGATTCCTGGTGCAGGTGCTGGCCAAAGCGCCCAATACCTTTTACCGCATCAGTCAGATCTTTCTCGATACCAGCGTATTCCGGAGAAAATTCGCCGACTCGCTGGCAAATAAAATCATCGAAAAAATAAAATCCGGTGCAGAAACTTTTGAACACCTGGCCCGCTCCTATTCCATGGGTGGTGAGGGTGCCACGCAAGGCGACCTTGGCTGGGTGGCACAAGGCGTACTGATGCCAACCATCGAAAACGAACTGCTTAAAAGAAAAAAAGGAGAAGTCTTTAAAGTCTGGAGCCGCAACGGCGTGCATATCATCAAGAAAACCGACGAGCCAAAAAAAGATACGGGATTTGCGTTGATGATGAGAATCTTTCTCTAATCTGCATATTAAAGAAAGTATGCCAGGCCCAACCGGTATCCTTCCAGTCCCAATCCCACGATTGTTCCTTTGCATTTGGCAGAGACATGAGAAATTTTCCGGAATTCTTCCCTTGCATGAATATTGCTGATATGAATTTCAATAACGGGGGTTTTGATGGCCGCAATGGCATCGCCGATAGCAACTGACGTATGCGTGTAACCGCCGGGATTTAACAGGATCCCATCAGAAGAAAAGCCAACCCGTTGCAGTTCATTGATCAATTCTCCTTCGAGATTGCTTTGAAAATAAGAGAAATCCACTTCAGGATATTTTTTCTGCAGCTCCGCAAAATAATGGTCAAAGCCCTTGGTTCCATAGACTTCGGGCTCCCTTGTACCCAGCAGATTCAGGTTTGGCCCATTGATGATCGCGATTTTCATGCACCGTTTTTGTTGCCCGGTAAATATATTGAAAAATGTCGATGGGTGATCGTCACAAAGTGGTATTGTAAATACGTGGGTTTGACGGGTCAGGGTCACAGGCCCGTGTTCAGCCGATCCACTTCTTCATCAGCAGATCCTTTTGAACATCATCTCCCAACATGAAAATA
>DATHGW010000487.1:0-4489 GCA_035317445.1 Puia sp. | reverse complement strand
TGTATCGTTCTTCAAAAATTTTGGCACTGCCCAAATTAAGATCCCCTTTTCCGGCCCGCATCATGAGCAGGCAGCGGACCTGGCCCGCGAAGACCCGGATATTTTTGAAATAGAGTTTGTAGGCGCGCGCAAAGAGAGTTATGGATACCATTCCCGCAATCCGCAGGTCGTTTCCGGCACACTGGAAGATGACCAGCGCCGGCGTGATTTTACGATCAATGCGCTGGCCATCAGCCTGAACAGCGGTGATTATGGTCAACTCATCGATCCATTCAATGGCCTTCAGGACATAGAAAAAAAAATCATTCAAACACCACTGGATCCGTTGCAGACCTTTAGCGATGATCCCTTGCGCATGCTAAGGGCCATTCGTTTCGCCACGCAATTGGATTTTACGATTGAACCCAAAACCCTGCTGGCGATCAGGGAAGACGCACACCGCATCGGTATCGTATCGCAGGAAAGGATCACGGAAGAATTGAATAAGATCATCGGGTCTGCCAAACCTTCTGTCGGCTTCGACCTGCTTTACAGGACCGGCATCCTGCACCTGATCTTCCCGAAAATGGTCGACCTGGCAGGCGCTGAATATATTGATGGCCTGGGGCACAAGGATAATTTCTACCATACCCTGCAGGTACTGGATAATATTGCTTTGCATACCGGGGATCTCTGGCTTCGATGGGCTGCGATTTTGCATGATATCGGTAAACCGGCAACCAAGAAATTTGAAAAAGATCATGGCTGGACCTTTCATGGCCATGAAGTGGTGGGCGGAAGGATGGTTCCAAAAATTTTTGCGAAACTGAAACTGCCGCAGAATGAAAAAATGCGTTTTGTCAGGAAAATGGTCGAATTGCATTTACGTCCGATCAGCCTGACCAAAGAAAATATAACTGATTCGGCTATCCGCCGTCTGTTATTTGATGCCGGCGATGACCTGGAGGCATTGATGACCCTCTGCGAAGCAGACATTACGTCAAAAAACAAACAAAAGGTAAAACGCTTCCTCGAAAATTTTGAGTGGGTGCGTCATCGGTTGAAAGTGGTAGAGGAAAAGGATCGGATCAGGAACTGGCAGCCACCCATCACCGGGGAAATGATCATGGAAAAATTCGGGCTCAAGCCATGCAAGAAGGTGGGGGAGCTGAAAACCGTGATCCGGGAAGCCATATTGGACGGGGAGATTGAAAACAGCTTTGAAGCGGCCCATTCCTTTATGCTGGCCAAGGCAGCTGAATTGGATTTAAAGCCGGTGAAATAGACAAAAATGGACTGAAAATTCCGGCGATGGATACTTATTTTTTTGCATTATTTTTGAGTATTATACGGATCAGGTCATGGATTGTCATGGGTTGAAAATAAACGCTACGTATAATCACAAAATATTATTATGGCAGTTTTGAAGTTCAGGATATATTTCGAAGAGGATGATAGTGTATACAGGGACGTTGTGGCAAAGCATACACAGACTTTTCTGCAGTTGCACCAAGTCATCCTGAAAGCCTATGAGTTTGACAATAAGCACCAGGCTACTTTTTTCCGCAGCAATGACCACTGGCAAAGAGGCCGGGAAATTTCGCTGGAAAAATATGATAAAGCCTATCGCGCCGAACCACTGCTCATGGCAAACACCAGCATTGGGTCGGAGATCCGGGATCCAAACCAGAAATTTGTCTATGTATATGATTTCGTAAAGAACTGGTCATTCCTGGTCGAATTGATCAATGTCTCCAAAGAAGAAAACGGCAAATTGGATTACCCGGCGCTGGTGAAGTCTGAAGGCATAGCGCCTTCACAGTACGGTACCAAGGGATTAGTAGGCGATAAGCTGGCTGAGGTAGAAGAAAAATATGATCTCCGCAAAGGAGCCGAGGGATTCGGTGTGATCGGTGAATCCGGGGAATCAGCAGAACTGGAGAAACCAGATGATGATGAAGCTGATCTCGAAGGAGAGGAGGAAGAGCAGGAGGAGAGCGGGGATGAGGTTATTTGAAAAGTTGGGGTGTGGTAAACATGAACCAAGCAAACAAAACAGTCCACCTCCTCCTCGGCCCGACGGCTGCGGGTAAAACGGCGCTGGCCGTCGGGTGGGCCAGGGCTTTAAACACCTCCATCATCTCTGCCGATTCAAGACAGTGTTTCCGGGAATTGAATATCGGTGTGGCCAAACCTTCATCGAAGGAATTGCAACTGGTTCATCACGACTTCATCAATTCGCACAGTATAAACGAGCGGGTTCACGCCGGAGCCTTTGAACAATTGGCGCTGGACTGGACGACGAAGATTTTTGAAACGCATGATTCCCTCATCATGGTGGGTGGAACAGGCTTATATATCAAGGCTTTTTGCGAGGGCCTGGATGAAATGCCCGCTGTGACGCCCGCGATCAGAAAGGAAATTCACCAGACTTATGGAGCTGAAGGCATCGGATGGCTAAAGGAACAGGTGAGACTACAGGATCCTGCTTTTTATGAGATCGGAGAAATTCATAACCCGCAACGCCTCATGCGCGCACTGGAAGTGAAATTGTCAACAGGCCGTTCTGTACTCTCCTTCCGGACAGGGGTTTCTAAACAACGTTCCTTTACCATTCAAAAAACAGGATTGCTGCTGGATAAAGACGCATTACACAGCAACATCAACACCCGCGTAGACCTCATGATGGAAAAGGGGTTATTGGAGGAGGTAAGAGCGCTTTTGCCTAACCGTCAGCTGAACGCGTTGCAGACCGTCGGATATACCGAGTTGTTTGATTTCCTGGATGGAAATATTTCCCTGGATGAGGCGGTGGCGCTCATCAAAAAAAATACCAGGCAATATGCGAAGCGGCAAATGACCTGGTTCAAAAAAGACCCGTCCATTCAATGGATGAGCCCCGCAGCGATGGAAAAGATAATCAAATCTTAACTTGCTATTGAAATGATATATCCCAATTTCATCCTTCAATTCCCCTGCCTGTGCCTGCAAACCCGCATGACTTAAAGTCTGAATATTTTGGCCAGGATTTTTTATGGGGAGTTTCCATCGCCGCCGCCCAAAATGAGGGTGCCCATAACAGTTATGGCAAGGGCATATCTATTTGGGACCGCTTTGCCAGGCGGCAGGGCAAGATCAAGGGCAGTGATAAACCATCCGTGGCCTGCGATTTTTATCACCGCTACAAAGACGACCTGCTGCTGGTAAAGGCGCTTGGGTTTTCTGTTTTCAGGTTCTCCATCTCCTGGCCGAGGATCCTTCCCGATGGAATAGGCAAGATCAACAAAGAAGGCATTGCCTTTTACAACCGCGTGATCGACGAATGTCTGAAGCTGGGCCTCACGCCTTTTGTAACCTTGTACCATTGGGATCTTCCGGATGCGCTGGACAAGGAAGGCGGGTGGACGAGCCTGTTCTTCCTGAAATGGTTTAACCGCTATGTAAGTATTTGCGCGACAGAATTTGGCGACCGGGTGAAGAACTGGATCATCCTGAATGAACCCTTTGGATTTACTTCTCTCGGATATATGCTTGGCAAACATGCGCCGGGGAAGACAGGTCTGAATAATTTCCTGCCTGCAATCCACAATGCTGCCATGGCCCAGGCCGAAGGCGGAAGGACCATCAGGCATCATGTGGCCGGTGCACATATCGGGACCAGTTTTTCCTGTTCGGAAGTGATTCCCTATTCCGGCAGGAGTGAAGACGTTCAGGCGGCGAACCGGGTAGATATCCTGCTCAACCGCCTGTTCATCGAACCCGCATTGGGTATGGGGTTTCCAAGGGAAAATTTTAAATTCCTCGATAAACTCGAATTGCACAACAAGAGCTGGAAGTATAAGGAGAAAATGAAATTCAATTTTGATTTTATCGGCCTGCAGAATTATTTCCCGGTGGTCGTCAGGCATAACCGGCTGATCCCGGTCGTGCAGGCTTCGGAAGTAAAAGCTGCGGCAAGGAAAGCAGCGTATACTGCTATGGGTTGGGAAATCGATCCCCAGAGTTTTTACCGCATCCTCAAACGATTTGGCGCTTATGAGGGAGTAAAATCCATCCTGGTCACAGAGAATGGGGCTGCGTTTAAAGACAAGATCATCAGTAGCGAGATCAGAGATGAAGAGCGCATGCTTTATTTTCAACAACACCTGCAGGCACTCCTGAAAGCAAAACAGGAGGGCGTTCCCATAAACGGTTATTTTGCGTGGACCCTGATGGACAATTGGGAATGGTCGGAAGGTTTTGCCGCGCGTTTCGGACTAATCCACGTTGATTTCAAGACCCAGCTGCGTACGATCAAACGATCCGGATACTGGTTCAGGGATTTCCTGACCATGTAAAGGAAGGACTTATTAGAACTTGACACCTACAGTCATCAAAACAGTTCCTGAATTTTCTTTGAGGGTTGCGAAGGTGTTTGCTTTATCAGCGAGACGGTAAGGAAAATGAACGTCCTGCCCCATACCAAGTATGTAGGTCAGATCAACAAAAATACCTTTGTTCCTGTATCCCA
>DATHGW010000486.1:0-19384 GCA_035317445.1 Puia sp. | reverse complement strand
CCTCACCGGGAAGAGAATTCGGGAATTGCCTTTCCGACTGGATGTATTGTAAAGTTGATCGTTGTGGCGAGTGGCTAGTAGCGAGTGGCGAGTTGAAAAAATAAATTCTCCACTTGCCACTCGCCACTAACCACTCGCTTTTAACCCCTCGCCGTAAACAGGCCGCGGTAATGTTTCCGGTAAGCCCATCCCAAAAACACATTGGGAACCATCAGGGTAACGCCCATCAGCCAGCCCGACGGCACCAGGAGGGTATGAAATAACAATACATTCAGGCTGATCGGAAAAAGTACAACCGCCGAGAACGGCGCATATCGGTCAAGAAGTAAGGATAAACCGCCCAGGATCTGGATCATTTTCATCATGGGATAGATATAACCCGTGCCCTTGAGCCCGGCGACAAGCGCCCCCGGCTTACCTGTATGGAGGGGCTGATAAGGTATGAAATGAAAAAAATAATCGAGCCCGAACACGAGGTAAATAAACCCCAGCAGACAACGGGCAATCAATACCCAGGTTTTTATTTTCATTGCTGTCTTGTCATTTGTATTTTTTAGTCCGCGCATCAGTGATCACGCCCTTCCAGTTAAGACCGTAAGCGAAAGTATATGCATGCCCTTCACTATCAACATGGCATTGCATATCCTGGGGAATATCCTCCTTTTGTGCTTCAACAGTTTGCATGTCAGCAGGCATTTGCAAAGGCAGCATACCAGATGGTTCATAAGCGACGGAAATAATATCCATCAATGCCTGGTCCTGCACACCAAATGAAACCATCAGGCCTTCGATCTTTGGTTCAAATTCTGCAACGACAGCGGGGTTCGACAATGCCATGCAAACAATAACCGGTTTTCCCTGCATCGCTGCCTTAGTATCCAAAATAGTTTTGAGATCGGTGGTATTGTTTGCTGTAACGGTCTTGCCCTGATAAGAACGATTCAATATCGTTGGATCGACCACGGGGTCGCCGGCCGCGATACTTTTTGGCCTTGCGCTACCAGCGGTATAGGGTTCATATTGCAAGCTGATCGGCACATAACCATTGCCTCCATGTTGCCTGTCTTCTTTGCTGTAGCCAACACCACCCGAAGGACCCTTTACCAATACGATCGCAACATCAGCCATGGCCGGATCATCCGTTACATCGAAATATTTTTTAACAATGCTCATGTTTATGGGATATTCAACCCGTTCAGGGGTCGTATTTCCAAAAAAGTCCCTTCCTGCAGGAACAAATCGTTTGGGTATATACAGTTTCTTTGTTTTTGCAAGAGGTAACACATTACCCTTGTTTTTTAGCAAAACGATTGATTTCAATTGTGCCTCATAACCCGCTTTCATAAAATCAGCATTGCCCACGACCTTTACAGATTGGGCAGGATCGAGATAAGGATTTTCAAATAAACCCACCTGGAAAATATTGCGTAGTAAGCGAACCGCGGATTGCTCAAAACGCTTGCGCATAAAATCTTCACCATGTTCTTTAACACCCATTTGGTAAGCGTCCAGAACGGGCCCTGCTGCATTATTGCCGCCAAACTGGTCAACGCCGGCCATCAACACTTTATAATGTCTTTCAGACACGGTAAGTTTTTCAACACCCCAGGACTTTCCGGCGAAAATATCCGGCGTCTTTCCTTCATCTGCAGTAACTAACCAGTCTGTACAAACCACGCCGTCGTAAGCATATTTATTTCTTAGCAGGTCCGTGATGAGGTATTTGCTGTAGCCGTTGCCTACATTTTCTCCATATTTTTTGTCCTGGTCATAAGAGATGGTATAGTAAGGCATCACAGCAGCCGCAGTTTTTGTTTTGCCATTCAATTTAAACGCACCGTCAATAAATGGGGTAAGTTGTATTTGAAAATTATTCCCTGGGTAAACCGCAAATTTACCATAAGCAAAATGTGCATCACGTCCGGCTTCTTCCGGCCCCCCGCCAGGCCAGTGTTTTACCATGGCATTCACACTGTGATAACCCCATCCGTTCTTTATTTCAGCAGAACCTATCGATGTTTGAAAGCCATCAATATAGGCTCTTGCCATATCTGCCGATAAAGTTGGGTTTTCACCAAAAGTGCCGTTGAACCTGCTCCACCTGGGTTCTGTAGCCAGATCCACTTGTGGAGATAATGCTGTAGCAATACCCAGGGCCCTGTATTCCTGTGCCGCGGTTTGTCCGAATGTCAACACTACGGATGGGTCAAAAGTCGCAGCAAGGCCGATGGATTCCGGCCACATCGAAATCGTACCTCCCGATCCCAGGTTATACTCCGCATTGGCAACCACATTATTGCGTGGGTCTGAGCTATTGTTTGCGGGAATACCTAATCCCAGGGCTTCCACAAATGCCTGCACGTGGTTATTCCACATAGCGGCAACCGTCGGACTTTTCACGCGGGTTACCAGCACATGACGCAGGTTATCCTCTTTTAAAAATTTCTTTTGCTGGTCAGATAGATCATAGGGCTGCAGGCCACTTGAATCCAGCGTCTTACCATTATAGGTACCCGCACCTAAACCTTTCGAGTTAGCGGGAATTGCCTGGTGAGCGCTATACAGCATCAATCCTGCGATCTGTTCAATGGTCATTTTACTGGCAAGATCTTTTGCTCTTGTATCAACAGGTAAACGCCAGTCCTCGTATGGATCAAGTTTTCCATTCTTGTTCAGGTCCTTGAAATGAAGACTGTTCAGTGTGAGAATCACTACACCGGAAGAAGGGGAATAACCCAATGTAGGCCCATTCGTATTGGTTACGGTGTTGAAATCGGTACCGGGCTGAATCTGTGCAAAGCCAGCAACGCTGGCCGTCATGAACAAAAGCAGGCAGGTGCTGATGTTCTGATAAATAAAAGATTTCATGTGCAGTATATTTATGGAAACAATGAATAAAGATCAAGGATCATCATCCCAACTCTTCAAACTGTCCGGTCTGCTTATTCTTGCGCACATTGTTCCAGTTGAAATACCGGCCGTTCATTGCAACATACACTCCATGTGGAAGCGCCTGAACAAAGGCCAATGCGCAGCCCAGGTTAAAAAAACCGTCAGAACTGCCGAACTTATATGGAATCATTGCGCCGGTCAGTACAATCGTTTTGCCCTTTACTTCTTCAGCGAGCACTGCTGCGGTTACAGCCATCGTATCCGTGCCATGGGTAATGATGATCTTATCTTCCGCCGCGCCCAGACACTGGTTCACAATAAGCGCCCGGTCATCGGCCGTCATGTCAAGGCTGTCGATCATCATGAGCGTACGAACCGTCACGTCTGGTTTAACCCTGCTGCGGGTGATCATTTCCGGAAGATGGGTTTCCTTGAAAAAAAGCTGGCCGGTGATCTCATTGTACTCCTTGTCAAAGGTTCCACCGGTAACAAAAATGCGGATAGACATGTTCCAATCGTTTTGGGAGCCGTTAGAGTTACCGGAAATCCTGATTCGGTAAAACTTGCCAGTGAAAGTAAGAATTAGTCATGAAATTGTAACATCATAAAACCACCCGAATCAAGAAAATGAACTGTAAAATACTGTTTGTTCTATCCCTCCATGTAAGCACACTGTGTGCAATACATGCGCAGACCGGTAAAATACCCACATTAAAGGGAAAGTATTTGGGACAAAAACCGCCGGGGATGGACGCTGTTCTTTTTGCAAAAGGAATTGTATCCACAGATTCTATCGAGCATAGCGCGCCTGCATTTTCTCCTGATGGTAACACGGTGCTCTGGACAAAAATTTATACAGGCAAACCGGCTTTTTTGGTTGAAATGAAAAAAAAGAATGGCGTATGGACCCAACCTGCCATCCCTTCATTTGGGAGTTCCGGTGCAGATGATTTTTATCCGGCTTTTTCAGTTGATGGCAGCAGACTATATTTTAGTTCGAGAAGACCATTACCTCCGGGATATCCAAAAAATGAAGATATGTGGATCTGGGTGGTAGAAAAGAAAATGGATGGATGGGGCACTCCCCTACCCTTAGACTCAACTATTATGAAAGGATTTGAATATGCACATTCAGCTTCAAAAAAAGGAAATATTTATTTTTCGTCCAGACGGCCGGGGGCGGAAACATTCGATATTTTTTCTGCTGAATGGATAAACAATCAATACCAGCGACCGAAACCATTGGGCGATGGTATCAATACTTCGGGCTATGAGGATGGTCCTTTCATTGCACCGGATGAAAGCTATCTGATTTTTGAATCCCAAAGGCCGGAATCCATTGAAGGCAGTATCGATCTTTTTATCTGTTTCAAACAAAAGGACGGAAGCTGGAGCCATCCCAAAAATATGGGCCCGAAGATCAATACAAAATATTCAGAACGGTTTGCGATGGTCTCGCCCGATGGCAAATATCTTTTTTTCGGAAGCAACCGGGGGCAGCCATCCGATAATCTTTATTTTGATATTTATTGGATCGATGCACGGATCATTAATGAATTGAGGAGGGATCAGCAATAACAAATTTTTCACGAGTACTGCTCTGTGTGTTGGTTAATACATTCATTTAGCAGTATATTAATGCGGATCGCGTTACGCCTTATTATATCCAGTAATTCAACATCATCGCTCTTGAGCTTAGATTCAAGCATTTCGGCCGCTAACATAATGTTTGTCAATGGATGCCTGATTTCGTAAGACAAGACAGAATCAGACGAATGCGGATGATTATCTGCAGGCGTTTTCACTTTGTAGGATGTTGAGCGGACAAGATACGCTAATGCATTTGGTTATTCATTACATAAATCTTTTAAATACTTACACAATTCACAGGTTTTCAGCAAAAACAGGCTTTACTTCCGCTAATAGGATTACACGCTCTTATATTTACTTTTTAAGGTTCAAGTGTTCTTCACTCAGAACGTAAGGACTTCACCGGGTTTGCCAGTGCGGCCTTTACGGATTGAAAACTGATCGTTAGAAATGCTATAATCACCGCCACTGAAGCCGAGCCGATGAATATCCACCAGCTGATTTGAATCTGACTCACAAAATTCTGTAGCCAGATGTGCATTATATAAAATGCAATTGGCGAAGCTATAAGAATCGCTAACAGCACAAGCCCGATGAAATCTGTAGAAAGCATCATGAAGATGCTTCCTACTGAAGCTCCAAGCACTTTACGAATGCCTATCTCTTTCTTTCGCTGCAATGTGGCAAATATAGATAGACCAAACAAGCCCAGGCAGGCAATGAAAATTGCCAGACCTGAAAAGATGGTGAACACCTTGCCGAATAGCTGGTCGCTGCTGTATTGCTGGTTAAATTTCTGATCCAGAAAATAGTAATTAAATAAATTCCCAGGGAATATGGTATCATAGTTTTGCTTGATGGCATTAATCGTCGCGCTAGGGTGGTGAGGGTCAATTTTAACAGAAAATGGGCCGGAGTAGCCCTCGGCCGGTAAAAACACAGTTGGTTCAATCGGGTAATGCAGAGATTTCTGGTGAAAATCCGATACGATCCCTACGATATCGTATTCCCCTTCCCCCAACCATACCTGCCGTCCAATGGCGTTTTCAGGCGATTTAAACCCAAGCATCTTAATTGCAGCTGAGTTCAAAATCACCTTATACAGATAAACTCCCCGGCTAGTATAATCCGTGTTGAGAAATGGCCGGCCGGCAAGCATTTTCATCTGGTATACGCTGATAAAATCAGGGCTGATACCGTCAAACTGGATACTATAATGGGTTGAGCCTGGCAGATCACTTGCCCGGATTTCGAAATGGCGACCTAATTCGTCGCCGGGCACACTCCATGAAAACGCCGATCCCGAAACGCCGGGTATCTTTTTTATCTCAGCTATGAATACATTTTTTTTGCGGAGAAGCGTCGTGTCCAATTCAATCAATTCGGGATTATTGATGACAAGGATCTGCGACATATTGAAGCCCAGGTTCTGTTCGCTTACAAAGCGGATTTGCTTGTAAACCACGACAGCGCTGATGATCAATGCAATCGTTATGGTAAATTGCCACACAACAAGCACCTTGCGTAAGATGACTCCCTTCAGGGTATTAATAAATTTTCCTTTTAACACCAATACGGGCTTAAAAGAACAAAGCATGAATGACGGGTAAAAACCGGAAAGAAATATGCCAGAAAGAATGAGCACCAGCAGTAAAGCGGAGAAGCTGTAACCGCCAAGACTTTTTCCGAACAGATCGCTTAGTGACAATTGTTGATTGACCAGAGCGTTAAATCGGCCTTGTACAAAAGCAATGATCACCATCGCGATGACAAATGAAAACAAATTGATAATAAATGATTCTGTCATGAACTGGATGACCAGTTGCTGTTTTGTTGCTCCGGCCACTTTACGCACGCCCACTTCTTTAGCTCGTTCCATTGATTTAGCTGTGGCGAGGTTAACATAATTGATCCAGGCGATAATCATTATCAACGACGCTATGATGAATAGTCCCCAAACAACCGTAGCACTCGCGGTATGACCGATCTCATACTCAAAATCAGAATACAAATGCGCTCGCAGCAGCGGCTGCAAATAAAATTTTTCCACACTGCCTGAAACTTTATTGCCATCAAAATGGCGCTGGCTAAAACCGGCAAACTTCGCCTCTAAATCCTTATAATTTATACCAGGCTTCAGAATAATATAATGCCAGAAAACTGGTTGGGTAAAACCAAAATCAGCTTCCTTCCATGAATGTCCACCTGCATAAACTGAGATATAAGAACGAAGTAAATCAAACTGCAGGTGAGAGTTTGCGGGAACATCACTGCATACTCCGGTAATTTTCAACAACGTCGAACTGTTCCCTATGATGATATTTTTACCCAAAACAGAAGCCAGGTCATTATCTCCTGCATTAAAAAGTTTTTTGGCCAGGGATTGTGTCACTACTAGCGTGTTTGGTTCAGAAAGCGCCGTTTTCGGATCACCCGCCAAAAGACGATAGCTGAAGATGGTTAAAAAAGAATTTTCCACCAACAATTCTTTTTGCTCCCCCAATTTTTTGCCATTGGAAATGATAATCTCCTTGTCCCCGTGTAATACCCGGGTATAGTCGATGATTTCAGGAAATTCTGCATGCATGGCTTTGCTCACAGCCGAATACGTGATGGTACTGTGCTGGATAAGTTTGCCATCCTGGAATCTATCATTGTATATGCGATAAATGTTCCCGGCATTTTTGTTAAACTGGTCGAAACTCAGCTCGAAGCTGACATATTCAAAAATGAGCAGGCTTGCGGCTATGCCAATGGAAAGCCCCAAAACATTGATCAATGAAAAAAGCTTATTCTTCACCAGGTTACGCCACGCGATTTTCATGTAATTTCTAATCATGACGTTATACATTTTAAGTTACAATTTGAAGCCTTTCCGAAAAATCCGAACCTCATGGCTCTTTAAATGACCTAAAACCCATTGAATATACAACGAAGGCTGTTAATATTGGAAAACCCTCTGCCCTGAAAATGACGAAGTGTGCGGTGTTATATGGAAATGTTAACTTGTTTATTGAATAAGAAATATAACCATGCTTAAAAATTATTTCAAAACTGCCTGGAAAAACATTTTTAGAAACAAGGTTTTTGCTATCATCAATATTGGAGGACTTAGCGTGGGTATTGGCTGCTGCATGCTCATCCTTCTGTATACTGCTGATGAACTGAGCTTTGACCGTTTTCATAAAAAGGCAGATCATATTTACCGGATAGTGTCCATGTTTACAAACTCGGATGGCAGTATTCGCAGAAGCGGCAAAACGGGAATGATGCCAGGCCCAAATTTCAAAGAGGCTATTCCTGAGATGGAAGCGTATGTTCGGATTCAAAGTGGTGGTTTGACCGTAAGACATGACGGGCAGGTATTTGAACAGGAAAATTTATTCGTGGATGATAATTTCTTTTCTGTTTTCACTTTTCCTTTTACAGCTGGGGATCCACATTCGGCGCTCGTAAATAGTCATTCCGTGGTCCTTTGTGAAGAAATTGCCGAAAAATTATTTGGCAAGAAAAATGCGATAGGGCAAGTTCTGGAATTGAAAACCAGGGAAAATTTTGAACCTTTTATTGTTTCAGGAGTCACAAAAAAATCGCCCCAAAATTCTTCCATAAAAATAAAAATGATGGTGCCATTAAAATCAGTGATGAAAACATGGAATAATAAAAGCTGGGAGCATAATTTTCTAAACACATTTGTCATCCTGAAGGCGGGTGCAAATGTAAAAGCAGTTGAGGACAAATGCAATTTTATATACAATACTCTTGACGCGGAGGAATTGAAAATGAACGCTGAAACCGGGAGGCATACCAAAACACAGTACAAACTTCAACCACTTCCCGAGATGCACCTGAGTACCGAATTCACGCCAGGCCAAGGCTTAAACCAACCGGGCAATCCGTTGAATTCCTATATCCTCAGTGGGATTGCCCTATTCATCCTGTTGATCGCCTGCATCAATTTTATCAACCTCACAGTCGCCCGCTCTCTTAAAAGAGCCAAAGAAATCGGCATCCGCAAAGTTGTCGGAGCACAAAGATGGCAATTGATCGTCCAGTTTTTAGGGGAATCCTACATCTTAAGTTTTATTGCGTTTTTATTGGCGTTTGCTTTGGTTCAGATACTGCTTCCCTTTTTCAATTCGGTTGTCAATAAGGCCTTGTCATTTGACTACTTGCTGGATTATAAGCTCGTGGCCGTTTATATCTCATTGTTTCTAATTACCGGGCTGTTGGCGGGATTCTATCCAGCCTTGGTCCTATCAGGGTTTGATCCTGTGCAAACACTATATGGACGCCAGCGATTTACGGGAAAGAATTATTTGTCAAAAGGGTTGGTCATACTTCAATTTACATTGGCTACTTTCCTGACCATCGCTACAATCACGATCAATTCCCAATTCAATTATCTGACGCACTATAACCTTGGATACAATGATAAAAATGTGGTAAAAGTCTATCCAGGAAAAATCCCCAAAGATAAAATAGATCTTTTAAGAAATGAATTAGGCCTGGATCCTTCCATCAAACTGGTCACGGCCGACCAGGCGGATTCCTGGTCAATGATGGCACATGTAAACAATGAACAGGGAATAGAATTCGTCATCAAACATATTGATGAAAATTACGTGCCTCTTTTCGAGATTCCGATTGTAAGTGGCAGGAATTTCTCACAGGCCCACCCTTCGGACAGCGCGCTGTTCGTACTCGTTAATGAATCATTCGTCAGAGAAGCAGGCTGGAAAGATCCCATTGGGCAAACGGTTGATTTCTTTAGTTTGAAAAGAAAGTATACGGTAATCGGAATAGTTAGAGATCATCATTTTCAATCCCTGAGACAAAAAATAAGACCGGAATTATTTACAATGGATCCCAGTTATCCTTTTGACAATGTATATATCAAATTAAGAACCGGTAATACCGCTTTGGCAATGAACCATATTGGGAAATCATTTAGGATTTTATTTCCTACCCAGCCTTATCAATATCATTTCCAGGACACTGAAAATGCAGCACAATACGAGAGCGAATCCAAAACAAAGCAGATCATCAATTTTTCTGCCATTTTAACCATATTTATTTCATGCATCGGGCTTTTGGGGCTGGCCACGCTGTCAGCTGAAAGGCGCACGAAAGAAATAGGAATAAGAAAGGTATTAGGTGCTTCCGTTTCAACTATCGTGCAAAAACTTTCGATGGACTTTTTAAAACTTGTCATCCTTGCCGCTTTGATCGCTTCACCTATGGCATGGTGGGCCTTAAATAAGTGGATGGAAGATTATCCTTACCATATACCAATAGGTGGATGGATATTTGGTTTTGCGACCGTTTTGATTGTTTTGATTGCCCTACTCACTGTGGGCTTTCAGACTTTTAAAGCAGCAGTTTCTAATCCTGTTAAAAGCCTTCGCGCCGAATAATGCTTCGGCTCTCAATGAGAGTTTGAGGTTATTTCATCTTTATCTCTTCCCACGCACCATCGTGAAAAGCATGAATCGTTGTGTCCGACTCTTTTTTATTGCTATCATAAAGCTGGATAATGTAATCACTTAGCATCTCCCCGCGGTCGTTCATTTCGTCCTCAATGTATAAAAGAAAATATCTGATGGCCTGGTCCTTCATTGCCGCGAAGAATTCTTTAGAAATCTCCTCCTTCAAGCGTGTAGGACCGTCCGACGGAGTTGAAGAGGTACGGGCGCCGTCTTCATCATCGTTCATGGAGCATACATGAATATATGCCCGATGACCAGGATCACTTTTCATCCATTCAAGAAATGCTTTTACACCTGGAATGAAAGACGATTCATCATGGTTCATTTCATCTGGTCCATTCGCCGAATTCTTGTCAGGCAGGGACTTTGGAGCCTGATAATTAAAGATCGCAATAATGATGTCTGGGAGGCCATATTCATCGGCTACTACCTGGGCAATATCAAAAGTTCGATCATAATCAGACATATCGCCCAGGAATGGGATCAGTTTACCCATTTTTGCGGCCCCACAAATGCCTTTCATTTCTTTAAGTTCTGTGATATTGCCGACGGGAATGATCAGCTTTGCACCCCTTTGCAGGAAAGATTGCGCAAGACCCGCCCCCAGCTTATTGCATCCATTCACAATAAGCGCGTTTTTGTCGAAAGTCTGTATGGCGAGCTTTTCCATGATACAAATTTCGTATTTTGAATAATAAAAAAGAAGTCCTGTTTGCCGGGACTATTGGTTGAATCGGCGGTTATTCATTCAGATTCATATATTCAGACGGCGATACCCCCACATGTTTCTTGAAAAATTTTCCAAAAAAAGACTGGTCCGGGAAATGAAGGGTGTCGCTCACCTGTGAAACATTCAACTCCGGCACTCTCAATAATACCTTCGCTTCCAAGATCACGGCTTCGTCAATTAGTTCTCCCGCGGTTTTTCCAGAAACCTCCTTGATGACTTCCATCAAATACTTAGGAGAGACATACAGCGCTTCGGCATAGAACTTTACCGTCCTTTCCTCCTTGAAATGGGCAAAGAGCATATCCTGAAATTGCTTATGCAATTCTTCCTTCCTGGTAAGTTTTCTCTTTAGGACCGATGATTGCTGTTGGTATAGCCCATCTATTTCATAGAGCACGGAGATGATTAAATTTTTTGCGATCTCCTTTCGGTGAGGATGTTCCATTCTGGCGCTTTGTTCTTTTATAAAAGAAAAAAATTGAAGCAGATTTTCCGCCTCCGAAGGATCCAAACTAATAGTTGCAAAAGCATCGGGTTGAAAACAAATCAGCGTATCCAGGAAATGGGAATCGATTTGTTTGCCGGATAGAAACTGCTTCGTGAAAATAAGAACAGATACTTTGGCGTCAGGGCTTCGTTCTGCAATTTGTGTAATCAGCTGGGGTGTTACAGAAAATAAAGTATTCGGTCGAAGGGTATACTCCTGCAGATTAAATTTAACTTTTCCAAATCCACCCGTGCAGATGCCCACAAAATAAAATGCATGGCGAAAGGCATAGGTGGGCGGTATCCAGTTCACCTCTTCAGTAACAAGAAAATCCCGATCCAATTCGTCCAATCCCCTCTCTGAGATTAATTGCGGAAGCGTTACTTCTGGTATTGCGACAGTCTTCATGAATGAAAATGCCCCGTCTCCTCAAAACGGCTTTAGTTTCCTTAAAATGGTTTTGGCAGCAATAATTAAACAGCCGGGTACGGGTGCTTATGCTCTTCACACAGTTACCGGCATTCAGACTAAGGTTCCCGCCGTTTAGCCCTTCATCGCATTTTCATCCTGTCAGAACTTTGTGACAATAAATAATAACCAATTAAGATGAAAAAAGTTTTACGTTTTTTATTGCTATGGACGCTCCTTCCCTTTCTCGAAGTCAATAATACCTATGCGCAGAGGACCGAAGATGCCTTAAATGAACCAGCCCGGCTATTCAGGGTATACTGGGATGATGATTATTTTAACTATACCGGAAAGGGCACCGACCAGGCCTATACGGATGGCACAAGGTTTGAATTGTTTTATACCAAAAGGAGGCCCTCCCGTTTTTTCGTTGACCGGGCCATGCCAAAGGCAGGCGATAGCAGTGTGAACATCTATGGCTGGGGTCTGGTACAACTGATGCTCACGCCCAACCATATCGCCCGGCCTGATTTTCAACCCAATGATTATCCCTGGTCCGGCGCCTTATTTGCCACGCATACCCTTTTTTCTTATAATCAGCGAAAGAAGTATGATGTTCAGACAGAAATCGATCTGGGCGTTACCGGCCCAGCTTCTCTGGCAGGGCAAACCCAGGATTTTGTTCACCAGCTCATTCACTATCAGCGTCCGAAAGGCTGGAACAATCAATTTGGTAACGGTTTCGTGCTCAATATCAACTTTGCCGCGGAAAAGCAATTCATGAGCTATCATCAATTCATAGAAGTCATTGGCGGGGCGCAGGTATTTGCAGGAACAGCTATGAATGGTATGAATGCGTTTTCCCTGGTCAGGATCGGAAAGATGGAGCCTTATTTTAATGGGTTCATGAAACAATACAGCAGCTCAGCGCACCGAAACAAAGTGCAGTTTTATTTCGTCTTCAAGCCGCAGGTGAATTGGATGCTCTCCAGTGCCCTTGTTCAGGGTGGTATCAATTCTTCCACGCCGGAAGAGATCATAAATAAAAATGGGGTTGCCGTAACGGAAAGGTATCATCCGATGAGCCATATAATCTATACCTTCGCTTTTGGTCCGGTACTGGTCATGGGTCATTTTACTATTTCGTCACTGCAAACAAGTTCCAGCGCCTGGATGAAGGGCTTGTATGACCAGACTTTCGGCAATGTGTCTTTGTACTACAGCTGGTGAGACGAAATTCTCTGATCTTGTACCCAGAATCCTCATATCCGCTGCACATATGAATTGCATAATTCACTCATTTCAAAGATCCTCAAGTGTACTGCGCTTTTTGTTCTTTATTTTTCTGAAGAAGGATGGGGTCAGTCCGGTCATCTTTTTAAACTGGTTGGACAGATGCGCCACGCTACTGTAGTTCATTTTCCAGGCGATCTCCGTAATATTGAGTTCATCATAGACCAGCAATTCCTTTACCCTTTCAATTTTGTGGACGATATGGTAATGCTCAATTGTTATTCCCTGTGATTCCGAAAACAGGTTGGCCAGATAAGTATAGTCGTGGTGTAATTTCTGACTGAGGTATTCAGAAAGATTTATTTCCAGGGGATCTTCGTCATAATGGACCAGTTCGACGATGAGGGTCTTGATTTTTTCAATCAGGATGCTCTTCTTGTCCTCCATGAGTTCAATGCCCGATTTCCTCAATGCTCGGTCCAAAGTAGTCCACTGCTCAGGTGTAATATCTTCTTCAATTTCCGCTTCCCCCAGTTCCACCATTCGGTAGCGGAGTCCAAGTTTGTCCAATTCAGCCTTCACCAGCATTTTACAGCGAATACTCACCATATACTTGAGAAAAAGCTTCATGCAATAGTTACTGTTCGTTAAATTAAGAAAAACCTTCGTCTTCTCTGTCCCAGCTCCCTAAATGGCTGGACTAATCAGCAATTCAATTTAGTCACTTAAATTTAGATCATGGGAAGACAACGCAGAAGTTTTTCTGTGGAACAGAATGGGATTAAAATCTCATTTACCCTTGCTTTTTTTTCCTGCACTGCCATAGATATTTACTACCCACCTGCGGGGTAGGAATCTTATTATGGTGGAACTGATTTTGGCCAGTGTCCCGGGAACAATGATCAGTCTTTTATTGAAAGTTTTTTTCACTGCTACCTCTCCAACTGTTTTCGGATCGAGCGCCATTGCATTACCAAACCATCCAAGTTTAGCTTTTGTGTCTTTTACGATCTCGGGTTTAGTGTAAACCGGACCCGGGCAAAGGCAGCTAACACTGATATTTTTGTCCTTTAACTGATATCTTAAGGAGTAGCTGAAAAAGATAACAGCTGATTTGGTAGCAGAATACATGTTCTTACTCGGTATAGGAGCAAACCCTGCCATGCTTGCAACATTAAGAATATATGAAGGCGCGTTTTTCTCCAATAGTGGCAATAATGTAAGCGATAGCGCCATGCAGGATTCAATATTCAGATGGACCATATAACGTAATGAATCCAATGGAAACGACAAATAATCATTAGCTCCACCCAAGCCGGCTACATTACACAGCACTTTCAAATGAATATTCCTTTCTGTGCACCATTTTGCAATTTCAGCAGCCGAATTCTCATAGCTCAGGTCCATCGCTAATATTTCCACCTGGATGGGATGGGCTGTTTCCAATTTTTTTTTTTGCCACCAAAAGTGTATCCATATGCCGTGCTATCAAGATTAAATTATATCCTCTTTTAGCCAATGCTTCGGCAATCCCGAAGCCAATTCCCTTACTTCCACCAGCTATCAATGCGTATGGCTTTAAGCTGTCGCTTTGAATTTCGTTTCCGGTTATACTTTGGGCAACACATCCCAAACAACTGAAACAGATAATAAAATAGAGGATTATATGTTTCATATTTAATAATTTGGCCAAGTTTATTGTAGAGGAGAGACCACGGGCAGGTTTGGATCGATGTGGTTCTGTTATTTGCCAGAGTCTTGAATGGTTTATTTGGTTATTTGAAAAGGACGATAGTTAGGCTAAGAATTTAATCTTCCTTTAAGTTATTTCTTCAATTTAACATTCGATTGTTAGTTCTTATTTGATCCGCGAGAAACAAAAAACATTATCACGCCAACTATTGCGCCAACAATGGTCAGTAAAAGCATTTGCAATTGGAGGAAGCTGCTTTTGTCATTTTTGATAGCGTCTACAAGGTGTTTTTCGGTATACATTTGAAATTTAAAAATCAAACTTCACGTCTGATCACCTTTAAAAGGAAAACGATAATGGCGATTACTAATAAAACGTGAATAATACCTCCCGCATGATATCCAAAAAATCCTATAGCCCAGATAATAACTAAAATGACCGCGATGGTGTAAAGAAGATTGCCCATGATTGTTGATTTTATTTTAAAAAACTATTGAAATACTACGATGCTTTAGATTCAATTTCCATTCTGGAAATACCTTGACTGGCTTTTTCTTTTCCTTATCTACTCTCTTATCTTTCAAATCGTTAAGGCCGCCTACCCATTTCTTCCAGGTTTCAGAACCCTTGGCTGGAGCTAATAAAATTCCAATTACGACATCCACCATTATCACCAAAAGGCTTGTTTCATAACTATTAGTATAAAATATCCATGCAAAAGGCAGGCCTTGGTCATTTCAATGCATATAAATGGGGTAGATTCTTATGAAATATCTAAGGAGTCTGCTCACGAAAATTACCTTCTTGATCAGGAAATACAAGTCTGATCAGCCAAAATGACAAAATGACCCACATTACTCCAAAACAAAATCCAGCTATCACATCTGTTGCATAGTGAACATTCAGCACAATTCTGCTAATCCCAATCATCAGTGTGAACGTAAAAAGTGCCGCGATCAGCAGCAGTTTCCAAATTTTAGGCAGATATCCCTGCCATACTAAATAACCAAGAATACTCCAAAAAATAAAGGAGGGTAGGCACAATGTGCGCCATCTTATTTTGTCCTATCTGTTATGTGTCCCTGTTCAAACTCATATTCCAATTCGGGATCTATATTTTGTTCTTCGACTTTTCTTTCTTTTTCAAGTAAATCTTCATGATGTTGCTGCAGCCATGCAAGTTTCTTTTTGCCATAAGAGAACCGCGTAAATAAAACAAACAATACAGGAACAATAAAAATAGAAATTGAAGTAGAAGCGACCATTCCACCTAAAACAGTTACGCCAATGGTATTCCGGGAAACGCCTCCAGCGCCTTTCGCCAGAACCAACGGCATTACACCAAGAATAAATGCAAAAGAAGTCATAATGATTGGGCGCAAACGAAGCCTCACTGCTTCCAGTGTCGACTGAATCAATTCCTCACCACGGTCCACCCTCAACTTCGCAAATTCTACAATCAATATTGCATTTTTTGCAGAAAGACCGATTAATGTAATAAGTCCAATTTGTGCATATATATTATTCGTCAACGTCGGTACGATGGCAAGCGCCAAAATAGCGCCAAATGCACTGACGGGAAAAGCCAGCATAACCGATAAAGGAACGGACCAGCTTTCATATAAAGCAGCTAAAAAAAGAAAAACAAACGTAATGCAAAACGCAAAAATGTACAGCGTCAATGAGCCCGCTTTTATTTCTTCGTAACTAAGTCCTGAAAAATCGTACGCATATCCCCGAGGCAAAACTTTTGCTGCAATTTCTTTCAACGCTTCAATGCTTTGTCCGCTACTATATCCGGGTGGAATAGAACCATCCACTTCCGCTGACCGGAAAATATTAAAGTGTGAAATGAGCGGCGCAGCAATATCCGGTTTATAACTAATCAGTGTACTCAATGGAACCATTGATGCCGCACGGTTGCGAACATAATATTTATTCATGTTCGATATCAACGCACGATATCCGGTATCGGCCTGAATCACCACGTGGTAAGTTTGACGATACTTCGTAAAGTTGCCGACAAATAAACTTCCCATGAAAGCCTGCATCGTGGTGAACACATCTGAAACATTTACACCCAATTTTTCACATTTTTCCCTGTCAACAGTAAGATTATAACTGGGCGTATGCGCGGAAAAATAACAAAATGCAGTTGCGGTAGCCGGATTTTTTTTTGCTGCGGCAACAAAATTAGTGACCACCTTTTCAAAAGCGTGAATATCGTCTGTTGAAGTGCCTTGTTCAATTTGCATGGCAAATCCCGCAGCAATACCAATTCCGCGTATTGGAGGAGGTTGGATAACGGTAACGGTTGCATTTTTTATTCCCATAGCAAGTGCTCTTTTCCTGATGGCATTCATAATGCCCTGCACCTGCAGGCTGTCGGCTTTACGCTCGTCCCATGGTTTTAACATAAGAAATGAAGAGCCCGAATTGGAAGTTGCTCCTCCATTCAGGATATTAAATCCCGAAACAGCCGTGTAATGCAAAATGCCGGGAGTGGAATTTAATACCTGCATGAGTTTATTCAACACATCTACTGATTGCACAGTGGCAGAAGCATCGGGTAATTGATAAGTCACCAGCAACCTTCCGCCATCTTCCGGCGGCACAAACCCGGATGGTTTTGTTTTGAATAAAAAATAAGCGCCAACACAGATACATAATAAAATAATTACGACAAGTCTTGCGTATTGAATGCTTTTTTTTACTCCGTTGGTATAGCTCGCCGTAAATTTTTCAAACCGCTTGTTAAACGGGTTGAAGAATTTATCCAGCAGGTTCGGTTTCTTTTTTTCGCTCGAAGGTTTCAATAACAATGTGCAAAGAGCCGGCGTCAATGACAACGCAATAAACGCCGAAAAGATAACAGATATGGCGATCGTGACGGCAAATTGTTGATATAATCTCCCCACTATACCCGGAATAAATCCAACCGGAACAAATACGGCTGCCAATATCAATGCAATAGCCACTACTGGTGCAGATATCTCTTTCATTGCCCGGTAGGTTGCTTCTTTCGGCGACATTTTTTGCTCGTCGATATAATGCTGCACCGACTCTACAACAATAATGGCATCGTCGACCACGATACCGATGGCCAATACAAAGCCGAACATGGTCAGCGTATTAATGGTGAAACCCAGTGGAATAAAAAAACAAAATGTCGCAAGGATAGACACAGGGATGGTCAGTATCGGTATAATAGCAGAACGCCAGTTTTGAAGAAAAAGAAATACAACCAGGGCTACGAGCGCAACCGCCTTTAATAGTGTATCTATTACCTCATGCATCGAAACCCGGATGATGGTGATGGATTCGAATGGCACAACATAATCCACATCCGTCGGAAAAGACTTCTTTAATTGTTTTAGCGCTGCATACACGTTATCAGCTGTTTTCAAAGCATTGCTGCCGGGGGTTTGATATACCATCAGCAACGAACATCTTTTACCATCCACAAATGCATTGCTCGAAAATGTAAATTTTCCAAGCTCCACACGTGCAATATCTTTCAGGTAAACCAATTCTCCCGTTAATGGATTTGATTTGACAACTATCTTTTCATATTCTTCTGGTTTGTTCAGCATCCCGTTTGCCAATATGCTTATTTCGTGGGTTTGCGTTACCGGCTGTGGCGGCGTTCCCACGGCACCCGCGGCTACATACAAATTTTGCGTGTTCAGCGCAGCAACAACATCTGCCGGCGTCAAATTATGCGACGCCATTTTATCGGGATTCATCCAGATACGCATGCTGAACTGATCCGTGCGTGCACTCACATCGCCAACACCCGGCACGCGTAATATGGCATTTTCAATAAAAACATTTGTGTAATTGTCAACGAATGTAATGTTGTGGGTGCCTTTTGGTGAGTAGATCGCGATCAGCATCAATTGATCCGGATTGCTTGCCCGCACGGTTAATCCTAACCTGCTTACAACTGAAGGCAATTGTGGCTGCGCTATGCCAACGCGGTTTTGAACATTCAATGCAGCAATATGTACGTTGGTGCCAATATTATACGTGATGCGTACATTCACTCCTCCGGTATTGGTGCTGGTGCTTTGCATATATTCCATTCCCGGTGTGCCATTTATTTGCTCTTCGATCGGAATGGCAACTGTTTGCTCAACTGTTTGCGCATCTGCACCGGTATACGATCCGTTGACAGAAACACTGGGCGGTGAAATATTCGGATATTGATCAACTGCGAGGTTGAAAATACAGATGGCTCCTGAAATACTTAAGACCAAAGAAATAACTATTGCAGTGACGGGCCTTTTTATGAATGTATTTGCAATCATGGCTCAGCTTGTAGCAGGATTATTTTCTGCATGTTCCTGTCTTGATTTTTCAATTTCATATTCCAATGCTGCATCGATATCCTGGCGCTCCATCCGCTTTGCTTTTTCCATCAACTCGTCATGATGGGCTTTCAACCATTCCAGTTTTTCTCTTCCGTAAGAAAGTCTCGTAATCACGACGAATAAAACCGGAACAATAAAAATAGCAAGCGTTGTGGCAGCCGTCATGCCGCCCAGCACAGTGTAGCCGATCGTTCTTCTTGCTACTGCACCGGCGCCTGTCGCTAATACAAGCGGCAGAACGCCGAGTATAAATGCAAGCGATGTCATAATAATCGGACGCAGGCGGAGTTTCACTGCATCTAATGTGGATTGAATCAAATCTTCTCCGCGGTCCACACGTACCTTGGCAAATTCAACAATCAAGATGGCATTTTTTGCCGCTAAACCAATCAGCGTAATCAATCCTATCTGCGCGTATACATTATTCGTTAAACTCGGAACGAGCAGTAAAGTAAGGATGGCGCCAAATGCACCGATGGGCACCGCAAG
>DATHGW010000485.1:0-7005 GCA_035317445.1 Puia sp. | reverse complement strand
ACGCTGGTGATGATGATTCCATGAAAGCAGCCGTTGACCTGGCCATTCAATACAATGTGCGGATCGGCGCGCATCCATCATTTCCTGACACGAAAAATTTCGGCCGGACCAGCATGTCCTTGCCTGTTGCTGCGATTTTTGACCTCGTGGCAGAACAGGTTTTTAAATTGTCAGCCATTGCCAGTGCTGGCGGCGCACCGATTTCCCATGTAAAGCCTCATGGCGCTTTATATAATATGGCCGCCATGGACAGGGAAATTGCAGAAACCATTGCGACGGCTGTATATACCGTCAATCCAAGCCTAAGTCTTTTTGGCCTGGCCGGAAGTTTCCTGATCTTAGAAGGAAGACTTGCCGGACTGAAAACAGTAAACGAAGTTTTTGCCGACCGCACTTACCAGGATGATGGAAGTCTTACCCCCAGAACATCCGCCGGCGCACTTATTGAGGACGTGGGCATGGCGTTACAGCAAGTGATGCAAATGGTCGTGCATGAAAAAGTTCGTTCTGTGAATGGCAAGGATATCGCTGTTCTGGCGGAAACCATCTGTATTCATGGCGATGGACCACATAGCGCTACAATTGCAAAGGCAATCTATGATCTGCTGATTCAGCAAAAAATCGAAATCTGCGCGCCATCCGGCATGGTCTAGTGTCCCTGTACCATTATTTCACTTTTCATTTGCAATTTCTACGGAGATCCGTCGTTTTTGGGATGTTCCCGCTTTAACTTCTTACTGGTATTATTATTATTAACTTATTGTAATTGCAAACCTATGGCTGCTACAGTGAATGGCCATTCTAATGGCCTTTATACCTATGACTCATTTGCGGGAGAAAAAAAGAAATCAGATGCACATTTTCTCTGGTGGTGCGCGGGAGCCCACCAGGCCTTGTTGAAAGACCATCCTTCTGAACATACCAAATATGCAGGCCTGGGTGGCGTAGTGCTGGCCACTTTTGCGCTGGCTTACCTGTCAGCAGGGTATGCTATATTTAGCGTGTTCAATAACTGGATATGGGCAATTGGCTTTGGCCTGCTCTGGGGATTGATCATTTTTAATTTCGACCGCTTCCTCGTCTCAACCATGCGGAAATACGGCGTTTCCAGGTCCAAGCAACTTTGGATGGCTGTTCCGAGAGTTGCCCTGGCACTCCTGATCGGTGTTACGATTGCGCGGCCACTTGAACTCAAAATATTTGAAAAGGAAATCGATACAAAAGTCCTGGACAACCGGCATAAGAAGATACTGGTCAACGATAGTTTGCTGCAGGAAGAAAATATCAGATCGATTGCCGCTGCAGATATCGAACGAACAAAATTGATGAACAGGAAATTGTCTCTCGAAACCAGTTTGCAGCAATTGCAACAGGATTATGTACGCGAGGCGGATGGTACAGGCGGTTCGATGCAAAGAGGCATTGAAAAGCTCACCCAGCTCAAACAGCAGGCCTATCAACAGGCTCTGGAGCAATTTACTCCAGAACTGGCCAGGCTAAGCCTGCAAATAGCCGCGCAGGACAGTATTTTGAATCATTCCAGGGCCGATATGGAAGCCAAACGAAGACAGTACGAGACTTCCTTGGCTGCCAATGTGGGTTTTTTGGAAAGAAACAAGTCACTATCGGATCTGTCGGAACAGGAAGGCAGTGTGTTCTGGGCCAATTTGTTCATTTCATTGCTCATCATCCTGATCGAAACAGGGCCCATTCTTTCTAAATTAATTATGCCCATTGGTCCATACGACCTGGCCCTGGCCAAATCAGAATTATTGCAAATGGCAACCGCTGAAAATGATATGCGGCGGGACAAGGAATTGTTATTTGACAAACTCGAAAACCTGTATAAAAAGAAAAGAGCGATCTCTGATGATATGCTTGAAAAATTTTCCGGCCTCCAAAAAAAACATATTGATGACGAATTGGGGAGATGGGAGCGGGGAGAGCGATCTGCTGTCTCGAAAACGCCTATGAATGACCTGGCAAAAAAAATTAAGGACCAGTATGATTTTAATGAGGAGCATGTGATTTAAAATATAAAATATTAAATACTAAATGTAAAAGTGGGACAAGTCGTCACTTTTACATTTTACATTTAGTATTTAATATTTTATGGCCACTTCAAAAACTCAACTCCCGGCACCCTGCACGCCGGTGTCAATCTCCTGATCGCCTTTGGTATTTTTTCGCTTAAACAGATTGACATCAAACTTCCCGAAGCGCCAGTTGAATTGGATCCTGAAAAACTGTGGATCCCGGATGCGAGTGACTTCCTGGGTAAAATAAGGCGACGTAGTTACTACATCGCTGTAACGCGTGTGGAAAATATCTCTGATGCTCAGTGTAATCGAAGCAGTTTTGTTTTTCATGAATTCGTATTTGATTGCCGCATCGACACCGCCAGTAGGCCGCGAATACCCCTGGGCGTTGCCACTCACCGTTTGGCCGAATCCTCTTCCGCCGCCTCCGCCACCACCACCTGAACTTCCGCCGGGAGGCAGAACAGTTTGAGAGGTGAAATCTCCACTCAATTGTATCGTGAAATTTTTTGGGAGCTTAAATGTATTGTTGATCTTTCCGAACCAGCTATAGGTTTGTGGCGCCGTAGCAATGCTGTCGCCGGCATTGATCCGGGAAGTATAAATGTTGATGTTGCTGGTTACGTCCCACCATTTCGTAATGGCATTGCGGCCGATCAATTCAAGACCACCCACAAAACTGGAATTGGCATTGATGTAGGTATTGATGATAACCAGGGAATCTGTTACCGGGTTCACTTCTTTACTTTGGTAGCGCGTGATCAGGTCAGTCGTATTCTTATAATATACCGAGGCAAGAAAGGTATTGTTTTTCCCGTATGTTTTTTGATATGACAATTCTATAGAATTGGTAAACTGAGGTTTCAAATTGGGATTTCCCCTGCTCAGGTTTAAAGAGTCAGAATAATCGGTGTAAGGGAAGAGCTGAAAAAAGCTGGGACGATCAATCCTACGGGTATAGTTTAGTTGCAGTTCCTGCTGTCCGCCCAATTTTTGTGAAAGGAATACGCTTGGAAAAAAATTGATCGGGTAGTTATTACTGAAATTGATGGCCGTATCTTTCAAATCCTGGGTGTTGACGTCTTTCACCGTACTATGGCTGAGACCTTGATAATTTGAGCTTTCAATTCTCAGGCCCAACTGGTATCCAAAATTTTTAATGGCGCTGGTAAAAGAAGCATAGCCTGCGTAAACCCTGTCGTGGTATTCGTAGTTTGAAGACTGAAGCGGCGATAAAATAAAACCGCCATTGGCATCAAGGATTCCGATATCATTGGTACTGCTTACATTTCTGATTGATGCGCGGGCCCCTGCTTCGATCTTTGATTTTTCTGTAATGGGGTTTTCAAAGTCCGTTTGAATGGTAATATTTTCATTGGTGCCGGAACCGATCTGCTGTTGGTCATATATGTGAGACAAAGGTCCGCCTTTGATCTGGTAGATATTTGAGCTGACAAGATTGTTGTTTGTGTTATTCGATTTATTGTAATTGACATCAGCAGTCCAGTCTTCTCCTGATTTTGGAAAATTATGTTTATAACTCAGCATGCCGCCATTGTTGCTGAAGCTGCTCTTCGTTGTCGAAACCCTTCTTGTATAAGAAGAAGTGGTACCACCGGGATAAAGGGTATCTACGAACAGGTCGCTGTTGGTATACGGTGTTTGATTTCCGCGCACGATGGTGCCGGATGCGGAAATGGTGTTGCGGTTGTCGAGAAAATAATCGACACCGAACCGGCCAAAGGCAAAATATCCCTCATTCACGTTATGATCGTATTGAATCAGGCTGTCGTTCGGCGGCTGGTTATTAAAGGTCAGGCGTTTTGTCGTTCCCTCGGAATTAGATTGACGTTGGTTGAAATTGCCATTCGCGAAAACGTTAAATTTTCCCTGTTTGACATTGATGTCCGCGCCTAAGTTCAGTTTACCACGCTGGTCAATACCTGCCCTGATGTTTCCGTTATAGCCTGCCTTGCGATTCTTCTTCAGCACGATGTTGAGGATGCCTGCGGTGCCGCCGGAAGCATCGAACTTTGCGCCAGGATTTGTGATGATCTCTATGCTCTGAATGGCATCACCCGGAATCTGGTCGAGGGTCAGGGTGGTGGGTCTTCCGTCTACAAAAATGGTTGGCGTACTATTGCGGAGGGTAACATTGCCATCGATGTCAACGGCAACCGAAGGAACATTTTTCATGATATCTATGGCCGTTCCACCAGATGCAGTAAGGTCTTTGTCTACATTATATATCTTCCGGTCAATACCCATTTGAATTAATGGTTTCGTACCGACAACGGTTACCTGTTCAAGCGACTGAGCGTCGATCTGGAGTTTTATGTTTCCCAGATCTTTATCAATTCCGTTCAAAGCCTGCTGTGGATTGCCTGCCTGCCCGGGCTTAAGGTCAAAAGCAACTTTTTGATCATAAGCCTGGTATCCTATCGCGGTAACCTTTAACCGAAAATTCCCGAAAATCGGCAGGTTTTCCAGGCTGAAATTTCCCTTTGATGTGATCATTCCGGCAATCACTGTGTCTTTTGCTTTTTTGCTAACCGTATCAAATTTGCTTTGGATCAGCATCACAGACACCCCGTCCAATCCCTTGTTCGTTTTTGCGTCGACGATCTTGCCGTAAAAATGACCGATGCTTGGAGCTGCACCGCCGAATCCGCCACGGCGGGCACCTCCGCCTTGCGCGAATGACTGAAAACAGTAAGCCAGCAAAAAGAGAATACTACAGATTTTTTTTGTGTACAATTGCTTCATGGTATATAAAGGTCTGGCAAATCTTGGACCACGACCGTTCATTCAGTACAAGCGGCATAAATTATATGCTGAAAGGGTAAATGATGGATTTTTTTACCTAACTGCCAGAGTAAGAATGATTTGCAATACTCCAATCAAAAAGCCGAGTGCCGCTCCAATCACTTCTACAAAACGGAATTCTTTCGTCAGGATATCATTGAGCATCTGCTCAAGCCGGTCAGAAGAAAAATTTACTATTTTATCGATAACGATCTGTTCCAGGTCAAGGTCATTTTTGATGTTCCCGACGTAATTTTTCATGATGACGGGAAAGAGATCTTCCAGTTCCTTCATGAAAACAGTCTTTAATTGCAGGATCGTTTTCTCACCGATAAATACAGAAATGACCGGCATGGCCTTTTTTAATTTGTTTCTTAGAAAGTCGTCAATATGATCGGCAACCATCGGTAAAATCTTTTGAATATTTTCCGGATTGGTGATGGTTTTTTCGATATCATCAAAAGATATTAATTCCTGTCCCACAATTCGTCCGAGGCTGTTGGCGATCTGCTGTTTTCTTTTGGGGAAAACACCCTGGATGGTCAAACCGAGGAATTTTTTTGGTTCATGTGGGTGAAAGAATAATTTCAAAGCCATCCAGATGGTCAGCCAGTGTATGAAAGCCGAGATAAAAGGGATGGTATAAATCCAGGGACTCATGATGAATTTTTGGGTGTGCAAAGAAACGGCAATTAATCGTGGAGGGGAAATAAAGGGGATTGTTTTTGACAGAAAAAAGATTTCCAGTAGATTTGCGCAAAATGGTGGCTGTAGCTCAGTTGGTTAGAGCATCAGATTGTGGTTCTGAGGGTCGGGGGTTCGAGACCCCTCAGTCACCCAGGGCTGTCCGTATTTAGGGCAGCCTTTTTAGTTAACAGTCTACAGTTAACAATTGACAGAACATTTCCCCTGCGTTGGTCGGTTAACTGTCAACTGTCAACTGTTTTCTCGTTCCGCTCCGCCCGCCCCATTCCCATTCACATAATTTCTGTCAAAGTCTGTGTTAATATTAGCCCGTTTTACAACATACGGTTTAATTAATCGTTATTTTTGATTAGCATGTTAAAAGTGTTTAAGTATATGATAAATAGAAAAAATCTGCCCATCGTTCTGTTGGTGCTGGCAACAGGAAGTATTGTCGCATTCCGTACCCTGGCTTTCAGTGGAAATCCGCCTACCAAGTATGAAACGATCCTCAAAAATGTCGGTGACATGTTGGTTGATAACCATTATAGTCCCAAAGACATCAATGATAATTTCTCCAAAGAGGTATTCAAAAAATACCTTGCCGAAGTGGATCAGGAAAAAAATGTCCTGCTTCAGTCAGACATCAGTAGTTTGAAAAAATACGAAACAAAAATTGACGATGAAATATTAGGTAAAACGACGGTGCAATTTGTTCCTGCCGTAACTGAATTATACAAAAAAAGACTCCAGGAAACAGAAGCCATTTACAAAGAAATTCTGTCGCACCCTTTCGACTTTACAAAAGACGAGTCGGTGAGTATGGACTATGAAAAAATTGATTTCCCTGCCACTGAAACGGATCGAAAAGAGGCCTGGAGGAAAAGATTGAAATACCTGACCCTCGAAAGATATGCTGACCTGCTCGACCAGCAGGAAACGGCGAAGAAAAAACCGGATTTTGTTGCGAAGACCAGTGAAGAGCTGGAAAAAGAGGCACGTGAAAAAGCTGCCAAAGTGATGGACCGTTTTTACAACAGGCTAAAATTCAAGATGACTGAAGATGAAAGATTCAATGAATTTGTTGAAACGATTGTTCAGTCCATGGATCCGCACACCGATTATTTTCCACCTGTAGAGAAAAGATATTTCGATGAACAGATGAGCGGCCGGTTTTTTGGCATCGGCGCTTCGTTGAATGAAGTGGAAGGGAATATAAAGATATCCACCCTTCTCACCGGTAGCCCGGCCTGGAAGTCCGGCGAAGTAAACGTTGGGGACATTATCATGAAAGTGGCGCAGGGTAACCAGGAACCGGTTGATCTGACCGGTTATGTTGTAGAGGATGCGGTTAAATTGATTCGCGGAACGAAGGGAACCGAAGTGCGGTTGACGCTTAAGAAAACAGACGGCTCTGTGAAGGTCGTATCCATCATTCGCGATGAGATCGTGCAAGATGAAACATTTGCACGGAGTG
>DATHGW010000484.1:0-3068 GCA_035317445.1 Puia sp. | reverse complement strand
CGCTGCGCAGGATGCGGTCATCCTGCCTGCTTTTGAAAGTTTGTTTCTTGTCGCCGAGGCTCAGGAAAGAGGATGGCTACCCGGATCCGCAGAAACTTCTTACGTAGCGGCTATAGGTGAATCCTTTAAACTCCTGGGGTTGAGCGAAACAGATGCAGCAACTTATTATGGCGCAGAGACAGGAAATGCTAAAGTAGATTATGTGGCTTCGACCAACAAGCTCCAAACCATCATCCTTCAGAAATGGGCAGCATGCAACCCGTTTGACGGACTGGAATCATATAGCGACTGGAGAAGGCTGGGCATACCAACAGATCTGCCGGTTTCCGTTTATCAGGGCAATACTGCAACGCATATTCCTTACCGTTTGGAATACCCGACCAGTGAGCACAGTTACAATGCCGTGAATGTTTCCAAACAGGGTAATATTGACGTAATGAATTCCAAGATTTTTTGGATGCCATAATAACTTAAAATTTTAAAAAATGAAAAGACGATATATATATTTAGCGACTGTATTTTCACTGAGCCTGTTTGGTTGTTTGAAGGATAAGCCCAACAATGATTTCACTAAGATCGGAACGGTGGTGGAAATGCCTTACAGCGGAAAGGGATTTTTTAGTTCCGACGCCATTACCTCTCTCAACGATACGATCGAAATGGATTTTACTGTTAATATAGCTTCTGCCAACGTGCTCACTACACCGGTGCAGGTTACGGTTGCAGTAGATCCTTCGCTCGTTGATACTTACAATGCTTATGATACGAGTGTTCACTATGAAGTGCTGCCCGACAACGCCTTTTCGTTTGACGCCACACCCATCACCATCCCGCCGGGCTCAAGGCTCGACACCCTTCATGTTACTTTTTACAGGTCGGTGCTCGATCCCTCTAAAAGCTATATGCTGCCCATTGTCATCAAGGATGCTTCAGGGCACACGATCAGTGGCAATATGGGTGTTCACTATTACCATTTTATTGGAAACCCGATTGCAGGCTCTTATACTTCGGAATGGATAAGATATAATAACGCAGCAGGCACAGGAACTCCAGCCTTTGATGTTACCGATGTTTCGATTTTTTCGCCGATTACACCGACGACGATTTCAGTGCCGAGTGGTTCACCCATGCATTATCTCGTCAGTTTTACCAATACCGGCGGGGTGCTGAGTAATTTCACCGTCGCTTTTGCTGCCGGCGAAGATGCTGCAAACGGCATAAAGGTCACCGGAGGTCCGACAATAATACTTGCAGATCCTGTCGCTGGTAAGTATGAATTCAATTTTACTTATGATAACCTCGCAGGAGGGTTGAGAAATATAACAGACAAGTTCACCAAATAGGGCTCTGATAAAAATAGGCAGGGGTATTATCGGTCAGGGATTTTATTTCAATAAATTCCCTGGCCATCGTCTCATCAATAATAACGTATGAAGACCTTTTTTCTTTTGTCTGGCATTATTTGCTTTACACTAAAAAGCAGTTTCTGCCAGCCCATTCCAGTCAAAGAATCTGTAAAAATAGCCACAGGCTATCCCGTCGCGGGTGTTACCGTTAAGGCCAAAGAAGAAAGAAGGGAAATCCTGACCGATTCGGCCGGCAATTTCTTCTTCAAAGTCAGTCCCTATTCTGTCGTACAGCTGAGCTATGACGGATATACTGAGATTGACTTAAAGATAACCGATAAACCGGTCGACACCGTGATCATCCTTTCTCCTGAAAACGTGAATAATCAGCCGGATGAAACATTCGTCTCGAAAGTCAACAATGGAAATTTTCAGACGGCCATTAGCACCGGCGTAAGCAACACCACGATCTACGGAGGATCCATCAATTCCAGCTCCGGCACTTTCTTTCCCCAGTTCACGCATAAGGAAGAAACGCAGGGAAGCCGCTATTTATTTAATGGCTGGACCAAAGGATCCGTCGTGGATAGCCATGATACTGTTATCAGGAGTCCATCGTTTAGTTATAACTACGACAAAGTAAATGGCGTGCTGCTGTTTACGCTGGACAAACAATCCGCCGTTGCTGTTGAACACGCACAGGTCAAATCCTTTACTCTTTTTGATCAGGAAGGCAATCCCATGCTGTTCAGGTATATTCCGAAGATTGGTCAAAAATTATTTGTCAATGTGCTTGCAGAGGGAGAAAATTACAATTTTTATAAACTGACCAAAACGAAGTTCATTAAATCCAATTACCAGACAGACGGCATGACGTCAACCGGTAATCCGTATGATGAATACACAGATGAAGTAATTTATTTTATTGAAAACGTAAAAACCCAACGTATTGAAAAAATTTCTTTGAAACGAAAAGCGCTTCGCCTGCTGCTCGCGGATCAAAAAGAAAAAACCGACCGGTATTTTTCCGATCATCGTGATGAGGCAGCCGATCAGCAATTTGTTCAGCGACTGATTGACTTCGTCAATAAAAGACCTTAATCCTCCCATCTGTGAGTTTTCTTACCCCGTTATTCTTAACGGGGTATTTTTTTGGAGGGCTTCCTCCCTAAGCATCACTTTTTCTTTGGTGCCGGTTTTTTCTTTCCCTTATTACTTGAAGCAACTGATTTGTCAAAAGCCGTTTTTAATTGGGTATCCGGCTTTTTATTATCCAGTGAATGAATGGACACTGAATTTTCCAGGGCCGGGTAAAGCGCCTGGATGAAAGCATTATACAATATCTCCTGTAGGATCGACCAGACATTCACATCGGGGTTTTTCAAATTGCCTTCAAACTCTGCTTTCGTAGCCAGCTGATCTTTGGAATGATTTTTAAAGATCCAGGCTACGGCACCCACAACGGCTTCCCAAGCCAGTTTAAGCGGCTTGTCTTTATCCTTCTCCCAGTTCACCACTTGCAGGTCTTTGATAATCGGTTTTGTGTAGCCGGTGATCCTGCCATCTTTGGCAGCCGCCTCGGTATAAATGCTGATCGTGCCTTTCTTGACATCCAGTTTGGCATAGGCATCCAGGAAATTGTTCAGTTTCGTAATGTCAAGTGAAACCAATTCCGCCTTGGCATCAAAAGTCGCCACTTTGTTCAGGGCATTTAATTTCATG
>DATHGW010000483.1:0-4137 GCA_035317445.1 Puia sp. | reverse complement strand
GCCGTACCCAAACAGGAAATCGACGGGACTTTGCAGATCTATTGGGCTGGCATACCCGGCAATGAAGCAGATTTTCCGATGAATGATTCATTCGACACGTTTATCGAACAGGCATCCTGTTTTCTGAACCTGGAATCCAATTACCGGTCTTCCGCCAAACCGGCAACCATCCGTTTCGGCGACAGGTTGACGGGCAGGCCCATTGAAGTAGATTTATTTGATGAACCCATGAGAAAGGGCATCATAACGAACCGGGGTATGTTTGTTTGCGGAAGCTCCGGGGGCGGAAAATCCATGCTTTGTAATCATATCCTCCGTTCCCTTTATGACCAGGGCGCGCATATCGTGGTTGTCGATATCGGTCATAGCTATAAAGGACTTTGTGAACTCGCCGACGGGTATTATTTCACTTACACGGAAAAGAATCCCATTCGTTTTAATCCATTTTTCCTTCAGCCTGGCGAAACGCTGGATACCGAAAAAAAAGAAAGTTTAAAGGCGCTCCTGGTCACACTTTGGAAACAGGAACATGAAACGTTTAACCGGAGTGAATATGTCGCGCTCTCCAATGCCATCCAGGGCTACTATTTCCTGATTGAAAGCAACCGCAAGCTGTTTCCATGTTTTAACAGCTTCTATGAATACCTGGAATCTGAATATGTTGAAGTGTTAAAAAAGCAAAGAGTAAAGGAAAGGGATTTTGACGTCGAGAATTTTCTTTATGTATTAAGACCCTATTACAAAGGCGGAGAATTTGATTACCTGCTGAATGCGCAGGAAAATCTCGATTTACTCGGCCAACGCTTTATCGTTTTTGAACTCGACAACATCAAAGACCACCCGATCCTGTTTCCGGTAGTGACCCTCATCATCATGGAACTCTTCATCAGCAAGATGCGGAAGATCCAGTCGATCCTCAAAGTGCTCGAAATTGAAGAGGCCTGGAAAGCCATGGCAAAGGCCGGTATGGCCGAATTCATGAAATACGGGTTTAAAACACTGCGCAAGTTTTATGGGATACCGATCGTGGTTACCCAGGAAATTGACGACCTGATCAGCTCTCCGATCATTAAAGACGCCATCATCGGCAATTCGGACATCAAGATTTTGATGGATATGCGCAAGTTTACCAACAAGTTTGACCAGTTGCAGGCGACGCTGGGCATGTCAGAAAAAGGCAAAACGCAGTTATTCTCCCTCAACCGGGCCAACGAACCCGGAAGGCGATACCGGGAATTTTATCTCGAGCTCGGCGGTCAGGTGATGAAGGTCTTACGTTATGAACCTTCACCCGAAGAATATTACACCTATACCACGGAGCAGACCGAAAAAGTAAAGGTCTTGGAATATGCAAAGCGTTTTGGCAGTTATCAAAAAGGGATCGAGGCGCTGGTGGCTGATTTAAAACAAACAAATTGACTATGAAAAGGAAAATGCCCATATTGCTGATCTCTCTTCTTGCATTCAGCCTCCGATCCGATGCGCAGGTCACAGAAATCATTTCAATCATTAAGGCGGCCATCACCAAAGTGATCAAGGCCGTGGACCTTGAAGTACAAAGGCTGCAAACCCAAACGATCTGGCTCCAGAACGCGCAAAAGGAACTCGAAAACACCATGTCCAAATTAAAATTGGATGAGATTACAGACTGGGTGCAAAAACAAAAGGACCTCTACCAGGAATACTACCAGGAGCTGTCACAGGTTAAGCAGATCATTACTGATTATGAAAAAGTAAAAAGGATCATTCAGCTGCAGTCGCGTATCGTTTCAGATTATAAGTCAGCCTTTGCATTGTTCAGGCAGGACAAACATTTTTCTCAAGCGGAGATTGACTATATGTACCGGGTCTATTCTGGCATCCTGGATGAAAGCCTGAAAAATGTCGACCAGGTTTTGCTCGTCATCAATGCCTTTGTGACCCAAATGAGTGATGGACAACGGATGAATATCATTGGCGATGCTGCGAAGGGGATGCAGAAAAATTATGATGACCTAAGAAAGTTCAACAACCAGAATATCCAGCTAAGCCTGCAAAGATCAACGGAGCAAAATGAATTAGAAACGGTGAAGAAACTGTATGGCCTCCCCTAGCCCCTCCTTTGGAGGGGTTAGAGAAGAACCTCAGAATAAAATGGGTTACTAAATATAACACATTATGAAAAATATCGTACTGATCTTATTCACAAGTTTTGCAACAATTAACAGTTTGCAGGCACAAACATTTGCTGAATGGTTCCAGCAAAAGAAAACGCAGCTTAAATATTTAGCTGAACAGATCGCGGCTTACCAGGTCTATACCGGCTATCTGGAGAAAGGATACGGTATTGCTCAAAAAGGCCTGACGGTTATACATGAATTGAAAAATGGGGAATTTGATCTGCACAATGCATTTTTCAATTCCTTGAGGGCGGTCAACCCTGATGTCGCTAAATATTCAAAAGTGGCTGGAATCCTCTCTTACCAGTTGGCCATTATCAGGGACTTTAAGAAAATGCTACAGCTTAAGAACATTTCAGCCGGCGAAATGAAGTGGCTGTCTATTGTAGTAAACAATATGACCAGTGAAAGCAATCAGTCAATGAATGAACTGATCGGGTTGGTTACCCATGGAGGGCTTGCAATGACGGATGGTGAGCGCATCCAACGGATAAATACTATTTACCAGGATATGCAAGACAAATATGTATTTACGCAATCCTTTACTGCTGATGCAGGTTTGCTGTCGACCGCCAGAGCACAAGAACTGTCAGCAATTGATTTTCTTAAAAAACTTCCTGGACAATGAAAAAATGGGTGGTGGTGATGTTAATGATGATGGGTTTTCGGGCAGGAGCGCAAACCTTTGAAATTGAGCAATTGATTTTAGATTGGCAGAAGCTGGCTCAACTAAAAAATATCCTGAATGATCTCTACAAGGGCTACGAAATCCTGAGCAGCGGATATAATTCGATAAAAGATATTTCGCAGGGCAACTTCAATTTGCACAAGGCTTTCCTGGACGGACTGCTGGTCGTGAGTCCCGCGGTAAAACAATACCGGCATGTAGCCGACATCATTAATGATCAGTCCCGGTTGGTTTCGGAATACAAGTCGGCCTTAAACCGGTTTAAACAGGACAAGCATTTCACTCCGAATGAAATTGTTTACCTGGCGCAGGTTTACGGGAACCTGTTCAATGAAAGTCTGAAAGATATCGACAACCTGATCAATGTGATCACGGATAGTAAACTCCGAATGAATGACGATGAACGCTTGCATGCCATTGACCAGATCTATACCGGTTCAAGGGATAAACTAATGTTTCTGCGACAGTTTAACAACAACACTATGATCCTGTCCATGCAGCGGGCTGTGGATGAAAATGACATGAATACAACCAGGAGACTGTATGGTCTGGAATGAATGGCTTTGACGGCCTGATAAAATTTGTGTGTATGACAATAATCTTTTTGCAATCAGGAGTGGCAACCGACATTAAAGGATTGCAGGGGGTGCTGGATACGATTTATGACCAGATGCTGCCCCTTTGCAGCAACCTGATCGCTGTCGGTCGCGGGATTGCCGGGTTCGCGGCCACCTGGTATATTGCTTACAGGGTCTGGAGACATATCGCCAATGCAGAACCCATCGACTTCTATCCGCTTTTCCGGCCCTTCGTTATCGGATTCGCGGTGCTCATTTTCCCATCAGTCATCGCGCTAATGAATGGCATACTGCAGCCGACCGTGTCTGCAACAAATTCTATGGTGATTGATTCAGACAATGCCATTGCTGTGCTGTTGCAACAAAAGCAAGCCGCTATCCAAAATTCTGCTTTCTGGAAAATGTATGTCGGCCCTGATGGGAATGGCGACCGGGACAAATGGTATCAATACACTCATCCCGATGACCCGACAGGAGCAGATGAAGGCATATTCGAGAGCGTTGGCAACGACATCAAATTCGCCATGGCAAAAATGAGTTACAATTTTCGCAATACGATCAAACAGTGGTTGAGTGAGATATTGCAGGTGCTGTTCGAAGCGGCCGGTCTTTGTATCAACAGCATCAGAACCTTTTATCTGATCGTCCTGGCTATCCTTGGGCCATTGGCTTTCGGTCTGGCCGTGTTTGATGGCCTGCACCATACGCTGAT
>DATHGW010000482.1:0-3560 GCA_035317445.1 Puia sp. | reverse complement strand
CATGGTCATCCAGTCTGATTTCCCCAGAAAAGACATCCCGCCAAAAGAGAATATGTACGTGAACCCTTACCGGAAAGTGAACCGGCCCAATACTTTTTTTGTTTCTGAAAAAATTGCCAGGGCAATCATGGGCGACGATTTTGATTCGGCAAAGAACGGCCATATCCAACCGAAAACATACAATGTACAGGCCACCCTGGAATTCAGCAAGTCCCTGGCAAGATTACAAAGCAGCGATGTGCTCGGCTACCTCGAAGGCGGGGACCTGAAAGATGAATTACTGGTGGTCTCTGCACACTACGATCATCTGGGCACGCGCGATACAGTGATTTATTATGGCGCCGACGATGATGGCTCGGGAACCGTTAGCATCATAGAAATTGCCAAGGCCTTTGCAAAAGCAAAAGCTGAAGGGAAAGGGCCCAGGAGAAGCCTGCTTTTTCTCGCCAATTCCGGGGAGGAAAAAGGATTATGGGGATCTGAATATTATGCAACGCATCCGGTCTACCCCATGGACAAAACAACTGCCGACCTCAACATCGATATGATCGGAAGGATCGATCCGAACCGAAAGAAAGGAGATTCTACAAATTATGTGTATGTGGTGGGTGATAATAAGTTGAGTTCGGAACTAAAACCGCTCAGCGAGGGCATTAATAGAAAATATTCCAGGCTGGAGCTGGATTATAAATTCAATGATTCGGCCGATCCCCAAAGGATCTATTACCGCAGCGACCATTATAATTTTGCAAAAAAAGGCGTGCCCATCATATTTTATTTTGATGGCATTCATAACGATTATCATCGTCCCACGGATACACCAGACAAGATCAATTATGATATCCTGGCCAAAAGGGCCAAATTTGTTTTTTTTACTGCATGGGAGATGGCCAATCGCGATGGGATGATCAAAAGAGATATCCCTTTATAGACGAATGGGAGGTCAACCTGATATCGAAACAATGAATCAACAGAACATTGTTCCCCGAATGTGTATGCTGGTCGGCGCTGTCTTGATGCTGGCTGCTGCTTACCGGGGATTAAGCATCAACAACCTCATCATTGCCATTACGACAGGCGACATCAGTAAGCATTTGGGCGCATCGGTGTTAGTTGACTGGAGCCTCTCCTGCATTCTTCTTCTTTTGATGGGGATCTGGCTGTTTTTTATTTCGGCCGACCTGAGAAAAGGTCTGCGACGTGCATGGCTGCAGGGAATCATCATCGGCGTTTCTCTTGCGGTATTCGGAGGAGGGTTCTGGTACAAATACCCCAGATCACTTCACCTGCCTGTATTCTTGTTGTTGGGATTAATGCTGTTGATTCCATTGATCATCTATTCGAACAGGTTTAAAGTGTAGCCCGCATCTCGCCTGACGCGAGACAAGTCAGTTCTTGGTTATCCTGTAACAATACCTGAATAATTTTCCCTGGAAATCAAAAGGCGTTGTGGTCCTGGTAATATCTTTGATGACCACATGTTCGATTTTGTCTGCTTCGAGTTGAAATTTCCTGAAGTTGGTACTGAAATAGATTACCCCTCCCCTCTTTGTAGCCCGAAGTGTTTTATTGATCAGCCCAACATGATCACGCTGGATGTCGAGGAAATCGATCATCCGCTTGCTGTTGCTGAAAGTTGGAGGATCCATGATCACCAGGTCGTAAAAGTCTTCCTGTAATTCATCAAGCCATTGTTTTACGTCTGCGTGTATAAAGAGATGTTTTTTTTCGTTAGTCAGCTCATTCGCCTGCATATTCTCTTCGGCCCAGGCCAGGTAAGTTTTGGAAAGATCAACGGAATGAACCGTGGCTGCTCTACCTGCAGCAGCGTACACCGAAAAAGAACCGGTATAGCAAAACAGGTTCAGCACGTTTTTATCCCTCGATTCTTCCCTGACCATATTCCGTGTGATGCGGTGATCAAGGAAAAGCCCGGTATCCAGGTAATCCGTTAGGTTGACCTTGAATTTCAAGCCCTGTTCCTGAACAACAAAGAATGCCGCTTCGGTGGCGATCTTTTCATACTGCCCCTGTCTTCCCGCTTTCCGCTGGCGCTGACGCCAATAAATCCTTTCGTCCGGAATGTCCATGATGCTGCTGATGACCGGCAAACAGGATTCCAACCAGTTCTCGTGTTCTTCCTCGGTCATATGATGATGTCTTTTGTATTCGGCCAGGTATATCTTGTCCTCATACAGCTCAATACAAAAAGGAAATTCAGGCAGGTCATGGTCGTAGATCCGAAAACAAGAGATCCCTTGTTTCCTTGCCTGTTTGCCCAGGTGCCTGAACACTTTGGCCAGCCGGTTGTGGAACATAACTAATTTCTCGTTCATGATGCTGGTTCATTAAACTTTGTGTTTTTTTCTGAACTGCGATGGGTTTTCTCCTGTTAGTTTCTTGAATGTTTTGTTGAAATAAGATAGGTTCTCAAAACCGCTTCCATAGCAGGCTTCGGTGACATTTTTATCGTGAAGGAGCATTTTTTTGGCCTGGTTGATCCGGTATTGATTCAGAAAATCAGTGAATGTCATGCGGGTGTTTTTTTTAAAATAACGGCAAAAAGCGGCTGTCGTAATATGTACAAGGGTAGCCACCTCTCCGACATTGACGGGTTGCTGGTAGTGATCCTCGATATATTTGTGGATGATGTTCATCCTGACCTGTTCCTTCCCCACAAATTGGTTCGACACCGGGCGGCTATCCAATGACGTTACTTCTTCTGTATTGGCCAGTTCCTGCAGGATATGCAGCAATTCTACCAGCTGTTCAAAATGACCGAGCTGGGATATCCGTTTGAGTTTTACACCTACTTTTGACTTTGTCTCTCCGGAAAAGGAAAGCCCTTTTCGTCCACGCTCAAACAATTGGCGTATGGAAGACAGTTCCGGGTTCGAAAAAAAATCCTTGCCCAGAAAATCTTCTTTCATCTGTATCACGACCTGCTCGCATTCGCTGTGAACACCATAATCAAAATTCAGGTGGGGAATATTCGGACCAATAAAAACCAGGTCATGATCTTTATACCTTGATATATGATCTCCGACATGCCGCACACCCTCTGCTGCTTCCACGTAGACAATTTCATATTCGGGGTGAAAATGCCAGTAGAAAAGGTCGTTCAGGTTGGGCGTAAGCAGGATCCTGAATGAACTGCCCATATCGGGCAGCAGTTTCTCTAATACGACTTTCATCTGCCAAATTTGTCTGTAAATATACTTTTCTTGCCAGTTTTATTAAAAAATATCAATACAGAACAAAAACTGGCCATTACAGCTGTAGAAAGCCGCCGGGTTAAAGGAGTAATTTTGGTTATTCATTTACAATAAATATCAGCCATATGCAAAATGAACAAAAGACCATGGCGCCCACAATGACCCCTTCCATGGCGCCGAATAATGCGCACAAGGACATCCCGGGTAATCCATCCACTGCCAAGAGCAGCTCGGTCAAACTAAACGACCGGTCCAATGGAAAACCATTGAAGATCCTTTCAGAAGCGGACTGGACATTCTGGAAAGAGAACGGATATATTGTGATTCCCCAGGCCGTGCCCCGGG
>DATHGW010000481.1:0-3579 GCA_035317445.1 Puia sp. | reverse complement strand
CTGCAATGCCTTCTTCACTCCAGCGCCAGGCCTTGCTTCGCGCCATATCGTGCGTGGTATAATCCCATGCGGAGCCATCGGCGCTATAATCTTCCCGCACCGTGCCCCATTGTCTTTCACTTATGTAAGGCCCCCATTTCTTCCAGGCAATGTCTTTTAACCTTTTTTTTTCAGCGCCCATGTTATTTCTTTTGTACTTCAAAGGCCAGCAACACGTTGCCAGGTATCTGGCCAAACATGCCGTAGCCTGAATTCACGAACAGCATACCATCCGACACTACGGGCGCCGGGCCATCCAGGCTTCCCCCTTTTCCCTTGATGCCATTGGTGGTTTCAAAATCAGTGACCGTATTAAAATCCCAAATAATTTGTCCATCTGCGGAAGCATAAGCCCGGATATGTCCATCCGTTGTGCCGGCGAAAACTACTCCGGGCATGACTGCCGGTGCCGCAGAATTGTAAGCGGGCAATCCTCTTTGTTGCGATGCAGGGGAAGGTGTTATCCAAATGAGGTCGCCACTGCTGATGTCGAGAGCATAAACTCCCGGCCGAGGCTTTTTTGTGCTGTCTCTTTTGTCGATGGCATAAAGATTGTCAGCATTGGCAGCAAAGAGGTATTTCCCGTCGGTTGCCATCCCCCAATGAATGCCGCCCAATGCACCGCCTTTTCCGATCCGTTGTTGCCAGACGATTTTTCCGTTGTCAGGATTGAGTGCATGTACCACTCCCGACTTCTGACCAGCCAATAAGATGTCTTTGCCGTCTTTTTTTCTGGCCAGGATGGGCGCCATGCCGAAGTCGAGATCGGGTCCGGCTTTGTCAGGGCAATTAGTCAGAAAAGGGCACGCTGTATTGTAGGCGTCTTCAGCTGTGGCCTGAAAACTCCAGATCAGTTTGCCCGTTTTCAGGTCCAGGGCCTGAACGGCGTCACTGGAATTGGTAGTGGGCTGCGAATAATTTTCACCGGTGCCGATGTACAGCAAACCTCGTTTACTGTCTACCGTTGGGCTGCACCAGACGGGTGCACCCGATGGTCCGAAAACTGGATTGCCATTTTTCTTTTTGCCGGATTCTTTCGCGGGACCGGGAATGACGCGGTAGTGCCATATCTCATCACCCGTCCTGGCGCTGAGCGCCACCACAGCTCCAGACGAAGTACAACAGACATAATTGCCGTTTGCAGCAAGGGCGACTTCCAGTGAAGTAATGGGCACATATACGATACCGTTATATACTGCGACGGATCCGGTGTTGGCCGATTGCGCCTCAAATCCTGCTCTCTTGCTCCAGATCAGTTTTCCTGTTCTCACGTTGACGGCGTACACCATGGAACTGTAATCCGCAAAATAGACGGTTAGCGCCTGGTCTTGTTTTTCGACAACAATGGCACCGCGAATAGCCGCTGCCGCTTCGAAGCGCCATCCCAACTTGCCTGTTTTTTTATGAATGGCAAACAGGTCGCCAAATTGTCCGCCCACCAGCAGCCAATCGCCAACCACGGCGGGCTTGCTTCTTACTATTGTCGCATCGGGAAATGCAAAGGCCCATTTCAGCTTAAGCGAGGAAACATTCGATAAGGATATACCTGCCTGGGCTGTTGTTCTGAAACCTGTAGACTCTTTGTTCCCCCCCCAGCCAGAATAGACATTCACTGGCTTGCCGGCAGGAAGCGAAAAGCGGGTAAACGCTTCTTTTGACAGTGCATTCTCTTTTAGCTTGGTCCGGGTTAGCCACTGGGCTACGGCTTTGCGTTCTACGTCGCTAAGACCTGCGCCTTGCACACGCATCTTACCGTTTTCCAATGCTGCCAGCACCGCACGGGGCGTCATCGCTCCCAATATGCCGGGACCGGGAGCGAGTGACGCGGCTGAATCTTTGTGGCATGAATAACAGCTTGCGTAAAATACTTTCTTTCCAACTGTCTCAATAGAGTCTTCCGGGGCTGATGAAATTTCGTGGCTGGCTCTGGTTGGCTTAACCGGGGCAAATGGAAGCGCGAAATATATTATTGTGGGTAGAACGATCCACCATAGATAACGCATAAGTTAAATTTGATTTTGTCCGGCGTGATAGGTCAGGCGTATATCCGATCGATCGCATCGCGGTATTTTTCCATAATCACTTTTCTTTTAAGGCTCATCTTCGGCGTCATTTCGCCGGTTTCAATGCTCCATTCCCGCGGAAGTAATTCGAATTTTTTGATCTGCTCTACATGATTGAAATTTTGATTGTAGCTTTCCACCAGTTGCCTGTAGAAATTAATTACTCTCGGGTCATGAATAATTTCCTCATTGGAAGTGAATTCAACATTATTTTGTTTACACCATTCTTTTAAGTGGCTGAAAGCCGGCACGATGAGGGCCCCAACAAATTTTCTTTCAGAGCCGACCACGATGAGCTGCTCAATGAACCTGGATTCCTTGAGCTTATTTTCAATGGCAGCAGGGGCAACATATTTTCCTCCACTGGTTTTAAATAATTCTTTTTTTCGATCGGTGATCCGCAGGAAAATTTCCTCTTCAAATACGCCAATATCCCCGGTATGCAGCCAGCCGTCAATTACGGTCTCCGCAGTAAGGTCAGGACGTTTATAGTATCCAACCATTACCGTTGGACCCTTGACACATATTTCACCGTCTTCTTCCAATCGCACCTGGATCCCCTGGATGACCGGACCGACTGTTCCATATTTCGACCTGCCGGGCAGCCTGCCATTTACAGAAATCACTGGGGAGTTTTCTGTTGGACCATATCCTTCATACAACGGAATGCGAGCAGCATTAAAAATGCGCATCAGTCTTTCCTGGCAGGCGGCTCCCCCGGTGACGATGTATTTAATATTACCACCCAATGCGTCCCGCCATTTGTTAAAGATCAGTTTGTTGGCGATGGACAACTGCATGCGGTAAAATATTCCCTGGTCTTTTCGGTTATCGTATTTTTTCCCTGTATCAACTGCCCAGAAGAACAAACTTCTTTTGATCCCTTTTAGTTCAGCTCCTTTGGACATAATGCGTTCGTAAACCTTTTCAAGCAAGCGGGGAACGGTGGTGAACACATCCGGGTGCAATTCCTGCATATTACTGACCAATGTGTCAAGACTTTCCGCGTAGTAAATGCCAATGCCACTGAAGAGATAAATATAGCTGACCGTTTTTTCAAAAATATGATTGAGCGGCAAAAAGCTCAAAGCTTTGAATTCGGGCCTGTCATCAAAAGGAAAACTAACCTTGGAGCACATAATATTGCTGATGATATTGTGATGGCTCAGCATCACACCCTTGGGAACACCGGTCGTGCCCGAAGTATATATAATGGTGGCGAGGTCTTCCTTGCGGATCCTGGACTTACTGCTTTCCACTTTTCCCAGTTCATCCTGGGTGAGGGAGCCCGTGAGCACTGACCAATGATCTGCGCCTGCTATTTCATTGAACGTATATATTCCTTTCAGCGAAGGGATATTTGCCTGGATTGATCTGATCTTCTGCAGCAATTCATTGTTGCTGATGAAAACATATTTTACTGCAGAATCATTAAATATGAATTCGATTTCGTTGGGATTGGTGGTCGGATAGACCG